>CAYYNS010000068.1:0-7816 GCA_964473085.1 uncultured candidatus Brocadiaceae bacterium | reverse complement strand
TATTTTACCCAATCCTGCGCGCAATGCAACTATAATCGCAGGATGACCTCCGCCCTGTCCTTGAAGCCCGTTATGAGGACGGCTTCCCGCGCGGGATCGTAGGCGCTGGCGGCGCGCCGCCCCGCCCTATTCGTCCCCGAAGCTGGTCCCCACGGAGCGCGCTGTCTGGACGAGCTGACACTGCGGGTCAACAAGCCTCTGGCGCCCGGCAACCTTTTCCAGTGGCACGCGCACGACCTGGTTGCCTTTGAGCGCGACCATGACTGCGAGGTCGCCCTCGACGGCGGCGACTGCGGCTTCACGGCCGAACAGCGTGGCGAGGAGGCGGTCGCGGGCGGTCGGCGTGCCCCCACGCTGGAGGTGGCCGAGCACGGTGGCACGGGCTTCCATGCCGCTGAGGGCCTGGACCATGCGTGCGAGCCAGACGCCCACCCCGCCAAGCTTCAGGGGATCGTGGCTGGCCTGGTCACGCCCCCGAAGGATGTAGTCCCCCTGCGGAGTCTTCAGACCCTCGGCGGCTACCAGGATGCTGAAGCGCCGGCCGCGGCGCCCGCGCTCGTGGATGACCTCGCAGACGCGCTCGAGCTTGTAGGGGATCTCAGGGATCAGGATCACGTCGCCGCCGCCGGCCATCCCGCCGACCAGCGCCAGCCAGCCTGCATAGCGGCCCATCGTCTCGACCACCATCACCCGGTGGTGGGCCTGAGCGGTGGTGTGCAGCCGGTCCACCGCGTCCGCCACGATCTGCGCCGCCGTGTCGAAGCCGAAGCTGATGTCGGTCTCGCACACGTCGTTGTCTATGGTCTTGGGCACACCCACGATCGGAATGCCGGCCTGCGCCAGCCCCCAGGCGATGGTGAGCGTGCCCTCTCCACCGACGCATAGCAGCGCGTCGAGCCGGGCCTTGCGGAAGTTCTCCAGGCAATCTGCAACCCTGTTTGAGGGGGGCTGGTCCGCCTTGCCCGAAGGGCGGTAGTTGAACGGATCGGCCTTGTTGGAGGTGCCCAGGATGGTGCCGCCCACCGTCAGGATGCCGCTGACGTCGTCATAGGAGAGGGGGCGCATCCTGTTCTCGACCAGCCCCTCGTAGCCGTCCTCCACGCCGTAGGTCTCCAGGCCGTACTGGCTGATAGCCGTCTTGACCACGGCCCGGATCACGGCATTGAGGCCGGGGCAGTCTCCACCGCCCGTAAGGACGCCGATGCGTTTGATCCCGGTGCGCTGAGCCATAGACCTGTCTTCCCGTTGCGCCGGTCCTTCCCCCGGCGCGCCTCATGCTGGCCCGGGCCGGTCGGCCAGCAGGTGAGCCCCTTCCTGTAAGATGCGCACTGCTTCGTCTCTGAGGCCTGCATCCTCGCGCAGCCCCTCGACGAAGACGGGCACCGCCTCCGGCCGCTCGCCGACCGCGTGCGCCCGAGGCATGAGGTCCGTCAGATAGCGTGCCCAGATGCGCAGGTCAACGCGCGTGTCCGGCCCACGGGAAAGTATCAGCACGCAGCGGCCCTCCAGGTGGCAGAGGCAGAGCTCGGCCCCTTTGTGCGCACGGGCGAACTCTCCGATCTCACACCAGAAGGCGTGGCGCTCGCGCGGGATGACAACGACGACCAGCTTGTGCTCTCCGACGGGGAGGGGGCCTGCGGCGCTACGAGCCGCCGCGTCCCGGTTCTGTGCCTCGATGCGGCGGGCTTGCGCCCTGAGATTTTCGCCCAGGCGTTCGGGGGTGCCCTCGATGAGCGGCCCCACGGCCTCGCTCAGACGCGTGGGATCAGCCTTGAGCGCCGAAATGACCCGCCGCCACTCGTTGCCCCAGCGCTCCGCCGCTTCCTGCGGCAGGCGCCCCGACGCGAACAGGACCATTGTGTCTGTGTATTGATCCGCCTGGCCTGCGAAGAAGCCGTGCACCAGCTCGGCGGTGCACGAGGCGGCCTCGGAGACGACCAGCCTCTCTGCGCCGAGGATGTTCTGCACGGCAGCCCTGTCTTCGGGCTGCCATCGCTGGGCGCTGAACCAGAGCATCGGGGCGACGGATGCCCGCAGCGCGTCCATGAGCCGGGGCCGCACCAGCTCCCCGTCCCAGTTCGTGTGGACTACCGTGTGGTCACAGATCACGAGCGAGTAGACGCCCGGCAGCTTCTGCTGCACCGGCGCGCCGAAGAAATCGAGCAGGCGCTCGGACTCCCAGAACAGTGTCACGGCCGGCCCGCCAGCAGCGCGTGCGGCGATCACGGCACAGGCCACTCCGTCCACGCTGGGCGATGACACTATGACAGCAGGCGGCCCCACGGCATCTTCCAGGCAATAGGGATCGTCGGCGCGAGCCGGAGGCGCCATTATATGGGCCGGTCGGCCAACCTGCAACACATCGCGCGGGCAGGCAGCCTGTTCAGCGGCGCCCCCTGTCTGGGCCGCCGGACCGGGCGGCGTTCAGCCGGGCGGCGAACTGGAAGACGGCCTGCTCCTGCTCGGGCGTCTCGATCGAGCACGGGCGCCGCTCGCGCACGAGGCTTATGGCCCCGCCGGGCTCCATGCCCTGCCACACCAGGTAGCAGGCGAGCATGGTGCCGGTTCGGCCGCACCCGGCGAGGCAGTGCACCACGACGGCTCGCCCCTGCTGTTCGCTGCGCCGGCAGAACTCGATGAAGCGCTCGATCTGGGAAGGCAGCGGAGGGGTGAAGTTGGGCACGGGCAGGTGCAGGTAGATGAAGCCTTGCTCTTCGACCAGGCGGGCGGGCAGGGGGGTCATCGTAAGACTTACCACCGCACCGATCCCGGCGGTCCTCAGCTCAGCGAAGGTCTGAGGGTCCGTGCCAGGGTAAGCCATGCCAGCCAGCTTGTCCTGGATCAGCCAGGCGAACCCTTCGAGCGGCACGAGCTTCCGTCCGATGGATAGAGCGCATGCAGGATTGACGACAACTCTTCCAGAGGCAGGCCCATGACTGAGCTGGGGCTGCCCTGAAGGCTCACCACGTTCGGGTCGAGTTCTTTTAGGCCGTAGGCGCCCGCGCGGCCCATCACGTCCTCCTGGTCCACGTAGCGCTCGATCTCGGCCCGGGAAAGCCTCTTCATCCGCACGCGCGTTACGCAGGCAACGCAACGGCGCCGACCGTCGGGCGCGATCACGCACAGGCCGCTCACCACGCGGTGCGGGCAGCGGGTCAACTGGGTCAGTATGCGCACGGCGTCGGCTCTGTTCCGCGGCTTGCCCAGGACCTTGCCGCGGCACTCTACGAGCGTGTCCGCAGCGATCACGAGCGCGCCCGGGCGGCGGCGTGCAACGTCCTCGGCCTTCGCCTGCGCCAGCATGCGTGCGCACGCCTCCACGCCCTGCGCCTCGCATGCGGTCTCGTCCACGCGCGGCTCAACCACCTCGAAGTCCGCCAGCAGCCTACCGAGCAGCTCACGACGCTCCGGCGAGCTGCTGGCCAGGACCACAGGCACCGGCAACTCAGCTGCCCGCCGCATGGCCTGCCGATCCCTGGCCCTGCTCATCGGCGCGTGTCCCCGTGTCCTGGGAAGGGGGCTCCTGCTGTGGCTGCGGGCTGGCGCGCAGGATGGCCACCTCCTTCTTCAGCCTCTCGAGGCGGCGGGCGTAGAGCCTGGCAAGCGGGCCGTCCGGCGGCGCCGCCGCGATGGCCCGCTGGTACTCTCGCAAGGCCATCTCCAGCAGCCCCATCCGCTCGTAGTCCAGCGCCAGCTCTTCACGGGTGAGCATGGGGATGGGGTTGAACTGGACTGCCTGGCGGCCCTCCATGTGGTAGAGCTGACCGGTCTGCTCGAGCACGAACAGCACGCGGGGCACGCGAGACCGCAAGTAGATGCGCAGGGAGCGCGTGTACGGCTCCAGGCAGGGCGGGCTGTACCCCTCCAGGAGCTGGCGGCGAAATAGGATGGCACTGCGGGTGTCGCCCTTGCCGTGTGCCATTTCGCCCAGTGCCCACAGGGCGTCGTCCGCCCAGCGCGTGTCGGCGTAGTCCTTGGCCAGTTGCTCCAGGACGGCCATGCATTCGCCGGGGGTGAGGGGGTCTTCAAAGGCCTGCGCGTAGAGCTGACGCGCTTCTTGCTCGGTCGCCTCGTCGGCGCAGTCAGCCTGCTGGATCGCCCAGATGGCAACGCAGGCGGCAACTATGAGCGCAATGCCTCGCACCTATGGGTTTCCCCCAAGGCAGGTTTTTGTCCTCAACATGGGCGCGGCCGGGGGCGCCTTCATGGGGCGCCGCCAGGCTGCTCGCCCCGCCCTTCCCGGATAAGGCGATCAATGGTGGAGGTCAGCCTGCTGCCGCGCAGGTCGCGCGCCCGCACGATGCCCTGGCGGTCAACCACGAACGTGGCAGGGATGCCATCGAACACATAGAGCTCGGCCAACTGCTCCACCTTCTGATCCACATAGACCTGCTTCCAGGCGATCCCCTCCGCCTGGAGGAACGCGGTGAGCTTCTCCTTGTCGCGGTCGAGGCTCATGCTCAGTATCTCGAGTCCCTGGCCGTGGTACTGCTCGTAGTCCTTTTTCAGGTTCGGCAGCTCTTTACGGCACGGCGCGCACCAGGTGGCCCAGAAGTCCAAGAGGAGCACGCGGCCCCTGAAGTCTCGCGGGGAGACCTTCTGCCCGTCGAGAGTTTCAAGCTCGAAATGGGGCGCCTCTTTCCCGACCAGGCCTATGCTCTTGAGCATCCGCTCGGCCGCCGTCCTTCCCGTGAGGCGAGGATGCTCCGTCTGCCGTCGCGCCTCCTCCCCCATTCCGGCCTTCTCAAGCTCCTGTTTGAACTTCGCCAGCTCTTCCTCCGTCGGAGCCGGGTAATGTTTCAGGTAGGCGTCGAGGATCTCTGTCGCGCGGGTGTAGTTCGCGCAGAGGATGAAGACGCTGGCGGCGCCCAGGTGCGCCTGCTCGCGCAGCTCAGCGGACGACTTCGCCAGGAACTCGTCGGCGAGGCCCTGCAACCTGTCCTGGCCCTTATCTTGTGTGACGAAGCCGAAGGCAAGCGCGTTGATGGCCCCAAAGCGCATGTAGTCGGCGGTGGGGCTGGGGCCGAGTTCGTCGGCGGCCTTCAGGAGCACGGCCGCCCCCGCCTCCATCTTGTCTTGCCGGAACAGTTTTTCCGCCTCGTCGAAGGCTTCCTGCGCCCGCTTCTCAAGATCGCTCCTGGGGGCCGGCCCCGCGGCGGCAGGCTCGTCCTGGGCCGGCAGGCCAGGCGCCAAAGACAGGCAAAAGCCGACAGCGAAGGCAACGATCAACGCTCGGGGGCGATTCATGCGACGTTCGCTTGCAAAGACAAGGTACCTATCAGCTGGCCCCGGGCTAAACGTAGCCTCTCAGGCCGGGCGCTCCCTGGCGATCTCCGATTTCGATTTGACGATCCTTCCGACAAGCCCGTATTCCCGGGCTTCCTTGGCGGTCATCCAGTAGTTGCGGCGGGTGTCCTTTTCGACCTTCTCCACCGGCTGGCCCGTCTCCTCCGAGATCAGGTGGTTGATCCGCTCGCGGATCTTCACTATCTCCTTGGCCTCGATCTGGATGTCGGCTGCGGAGCCGCGCACGCCGGCGGTGGGCTGATGGATCAGAAAACGCGAGTTGGGAAAACTCAAGCGCTGGGCTTTGGCAGCAGCCAGGAGCACTACGACGGCAGCGCTGGCCGTCAGCCCAGCCGATATGCACCGCACTGGGGCGGTGACGAACCGGACCATGTCGTAAATGGCGAACCCCGCGTCCACATCGCCGCCCGGGGAGTTGATGAAGATGTCAATGGGCTTGGCCTCGCTCTCCTGGTCCAGCAGCAGCAGTTTGGCGCATACCTCCTGGGCCAGTTCCGACCGCACAGGCTCCGCAACCAGTATCGTACGTGACTTCAGCAACCGTTCGGCCAGAAGGATACTTTCGCGCTCTCTCTCGAGACTGCGGGAAGTTCCGAACGCTCGGCCTTGACCGGCCATTCTATCCGAGCCCTCCTTTGCAGTTCTTAGACGGAAGCTGAGGAAGGTGCGGCAGAGAGCCCACTGCTTTGGGCTTGCCTGGACAACCCCACCTGTCACCATTCTACCCACCTTCGGCGGGGATTTCAAAGCTGCGCCTCAGAGGCCCAGCAGCTTCCGACCGGCCGGCAGGTATTCCACAACGGCCCTGCTGCGGAGCCTTTCGATCAGTTCGCGCTCGGCCTCGCGCGCCCTACGCTCCAGCAGGAGCCTGCGGATTTCCCCCTGCACCTCCGCGAAGGGGGGAATGCGGCTGGGCACGACCTTATCGAGCCGGGCGATGCAATACCCCGCCTCCGTTTTCCGGACTTCCGACAACTGGCCCGGCTCCAGGCCAGCACAGGGGGGCGGCAGCCAGCCGGCAGGGGCCTCGGGAGCCTCCACCTCATGTAGCCCCCCTTCCGTTTGATCGCGGTCGAGCGAGCACTGCTCGGCCAGCTCGCCAAAGTCGGCGCCCTGGCGCAGGCGCTCCAGGATGGCCTGCGCCTTCGCCTTCTCTTCCTCCGGTCCCCGGCACCCTGCCGGGTCCACAATGATGAGGCGGTAGAGGATGCGCGCGGGGCGGCGGAAGGTCTCCCGCTCCTGCTCATAGCAGCGGCGCATCTCGGCTGGCGAGACGCGCACGCGGGACTCGATCTTCGGCCGGATGTAGTTCTGCACCAGGATGGCATCAGACAGGAGCCGTTTCCACTGCTCCAGCGTGATCCCGCGGTCATGGAACGACTGCACGACGGCCATGAGCGACCCCTTCTCGCGGCTCAGTTCCCCCAGGCGCCTGGCCAGGATATCGTCCACGGCCCTGTGGACCGGCTCCAGGTTGGGGTATTCTTCCCGGGCGGCTGCCACCAGCAGGTGCTGTTCGACCAGCTCAGGCAGGGCCTTCGCAAGCTCCACCGAGAGGAACTGCTCGCGCTCCAGCGGCGCAAGGCTACCCAGGTGCGCCTGCATGCGGGCGCCGGCATAGAACCCCTCGAAGTAAGTCTCGAGCTCGGCGCGGGTGATGACGTGATCGTTCACGCGGACCAGCGGCTCTGACCCTGGCGGCCCACCGGGCCCAGGGGCACCAGTGCGTCCGTCTGCCAAGCTCAGGCGCGCTGCCGGGAAGGCCAGCACCGCAGCGACAAGCATGAACCTGAAGGGCTTTTTCATGGACAAAGGCGGGCAAATGCCCGAAGGGCTACGCTGTGCATGATAGCATGCGCACGCCTCCAAGTCGAGAGGGCCGCACCTTGACTCAAAACGTGCCGCTGCTATAATGGGGCAGTATCTCTCTAACGCGGGGACAGGCATGTAAGGAGGTGAGTTTCACCGGATGGCGAAAGTGATCGTGAAGCCGAACGAGCCGATCGGGGAAGCCTTGAGGCGGTTCAGGAAGATCTGTGACAAGGAAGGCATAATCAACAGGACGAAGCGGGCCGCGCGCTACGAGAAGCCGTCGGAGCGCAGGCGCAGAGAGGAACTCGACCGGCTCAAGACGATCCGCAAGGCCCAGAGGGCCACCATCGAGGGCGGCTGAGGCCGAACGGGCGCGAAGCTTGAAGGTTAAACCCCGGGTGCTGTGCGAGCGGCCGGGGTTTTTCCTTTACGTGAGTCTCTCGTGAAGGGGGTTCGACCTGCGCTTCAGCGAAGGTACTGGGCGCAGGGCTGCTGCAACTCGCGCAGGACTTCCGAGGCGCGTTGGCCAACCTGTTTGTCTTCCGCGACCGCCTCCAGGCTGCCTATGACCCGATCCCTCAAGAAGGCAGCCTGCTCCTCCTGAGGTACCCCCTTGATCTGGAACGGCTGCTGGCAGTACTGGAGGGCGATGCGCCGCGCCACCTCTATGCAGCTCAGGCGGCGCCTGCGGTTTTCC
>CAYYNS010000067.1:3348-7880 GCA_964473085.1 uncultured candidatus Brocadiaceae bacterium | reverse complement strand
GGGGGCGATAGGCGATGCAGCCCCAATACTTTCCCGATCTCCAGGAGTTCAAGGCCAAGTGCGAGCTTGGCAACGTGGTGCCCGTCTACAGGCAGCTCATGGCGGACACCCTGACCCCCGTGTCCGCCTTCCAGAAGATAGCGCATGGTCCGTATGCCTTTTTGCTGGAAAGCGCCAGCGGGCCGGAGAAGATCGGGCGTTACTGTTTCCTGGGCAGCGCGCCGTTCGCGCTGTTCAGGAGTTTCGGCAAGCGCGTGGAGATCCGGGAGGGGGACACGGTTCGCCGCGGCGTCGCGGATGATCCGTTTGAGGAGTTCCGGGCCTGCCTCAGGCGGTTCCGCCTCGCCCCGGTGCGCGGCCTGCCGAGATTCTCCTGCGGCGCGGTGGGGTACGTGGGCTACGACGTGGTGCGCTTCATCGAGCACCTGCCGAACTGCCCGCCGGACGACCGTGGCCTGCCCGACATCCTCTACATGTTCTTCGACGAGGCCCTGATATTTGATCACCTCAACAAGACCATCAAGGTGGTCTGCAGCGTGCGCACGGACGGGGCGCAGCCGCAGGAAGCCTACGAACGGGCCGTGCTACGGATCGAGGCGCTGATCGCGCGGCTGCGCACACCGGTAGTGAACCTCAGCGACGACATCACTCCGTCAGGCGAGGTCCTGCTGCGCTACGAGTCGAACTTCAGGCGCGAGGATTACCTGGAGGGCGTCAGGCGCTGCAAGGAGTACATACGCGCTGGCGACGCGTTCCAGGTAGTGCCTTCCCAGCGACTGAAGGTCCAGACCGATGCCGCCGCGCTCGACATCTACCGCGCCCTGCGCGTGATCAACCCCTCCCCCTACATGTTCTACCTCAAGATGGACGACCTGGAGCTGGTGGGCTCTTCGCCCGAGGTGATGGTGCGGGTGGAGAACCGGCAGGCCACCGTG
This sequence comes from uncultured candidatus Brocadiaceae bacterium, assembly GCA_964473085.1. Classification (GTDB taxonomy): domain Bacteria; phylum Planctomycetota; class Brocadiia; order SM23-32; family SM23-32; genus CAYYNS01. Next base: position 6,945 of record CAYYNS010000067.1, on the reverse strand, counting down.
CGCCCGATCGCCGGCACGCGCTGGCGAGGGGAGACCGAAGAGGAAGACGAGCACCTTGCGGCCGAACTGCTCGCCGACCCCAAGGAGCGCGCCGAGCACATCATGCTGGTAGACCTCGGACGCAACGACCTGGGGCGCGTCTGCCGCTACGGCACAGTGCGCGTTAACGAGGTCATGGTCATCGAGAAGTACTCGCACGTCATGCACATCGTCTCCAACGTGACCGGCGAGCTTCGGGAAGGCACGGACGCCCTGGATGCGCTGAAGGCCTGCATCCCGGCCGGCACGCTCACCGGAGCCCCCAAGGTGCGCGCCATGCAGATCATAGACGAGCTGGAGCCCACCAAGCGCGGGCCGTACGGCGGGGCGGTCGGCTACTTCGACTTCAGCGGCAACATGGACACCTGCATCACGATCCGCACCGTGGTCCTGCAGGACAGGAACGCCTACGTCCAGGCCGGCGGAGGAGTAGTGGCCGACAGCGTCCCGGAGCGCGAATACGAGGAGACGCTCAACAAGGCCAGGGCCCTCCTGCGTGCCATCCAGGTCGCAGAGATGATGGGCACCTGAGGCGAACTACGTGCCTTGCGGTCAGGTCCCCCCGCGCACTAGCTGCCTGGCGAAGGCCATCAGGCCCCCCGCCTCGATGATGCGCCGGATCTCGGCCGGGAACGGCGGGAAGCTGTAGGCGCGCCCCTGCGTGTGGTTGACGATGCGCCCACGCCGGAAGTCCACCTCCAGTTCGTCGCCCCCGCTGGCTTCTCTGGCAGCCTCCGGGCATTCGGCGATCGGGAGGCCGATGTTGATCGAGTTGCGGAAGAAGATGCGGGCAAACGACTCGGCCACCACGCACTGGATGCCGAGTGCCTTGACGGCGATGGGCGCGTGCTCGCGGCTGGACCCGCAGCCGAAGTTCCTGCCGGCCACAATGATGTCGCCCGGGCGGACCTCCCTGACGAACTGCGGGTCGGCGTCCTCCATGCAGTGCGCAGCCAGCGCCTGCGGGTCGGTAGTGTCGAGATAGCGCGCGGGGATGATATCGTCGGTGCTGACGTCGTCCCCTAACTTCCAGCACTTACCCCTCATGGCCTCTCACCGTCGTGACGAGGATGTCAGGTTCAGGTCCGGGCCGCCGCGCACGGGGCCGTTGCCTGGGGCAGGCGGCGGATGTGGGGCGGCTCGCACTGCCGGCTCAGCATGTGCTGGCGGGCCTGATGCACAAAGGCCTCCAGCGCCGTCTGCTCGCTGGGCTGTTCGACACCGTCGAACTCCAGTTTGAGCACGGGCAGCCCGTAGTCCTGGCGGAATCTCTCCAGCAGGCTGTTCACAATCGCGCCCGGCATGCAACCGAACGGCGCCACGTTCACGATGCCGTCGAAGCCCAGGTGGGCATATTCCACGGCCCGGCCCACGCTCAGAACGGCCTCGCCCTTGACGGTGGGATGCAGGTAGCGGCAGCCCATCCGGAGCACCTCGCTGATGCGGCTTTCTCTGGGCATGTGCCGGATGGCGCCCCGGAAAATCCTTGAGATACGCCACTCGATCCAGCGCGCACAGAGCTCCAGCAACCACTCCCGCCCCAGCGCCAGGGGCCGCCCTTTTTCCAGGGCTATCTCGCGTCGGCCCGCGGCCACATAGTTGATCCACTCCTGCAGTGGCGGCAGCGCGACCTCGGCGCCGAGCGCCTCCAGGCGGCGCACGAGGAAGTTGTTTGCAAACTCGTTCGAGCGCACGTAGATCTCGCCAATGATGCCGACCAGCGGCCGCGCTTCCGACCGGTCAACGGGGACCTGCTCGATGCGGCGCCGGATATGTGCCGCCTCCGCCACGTGGTCGCCCCTGTGCTCGGCCACCTCAGCCAGCTCCAGCAGGCACTGCCTGTAGAGCCGGTCTGTGTGGCCCCTGTTGAGCTCATAGGGGCGAATCTCACGCACCATCTTCTGCATCGCGTCAACAATCACCAGCAGCTCCCAGCAGGTGCTATAGAAGCGCGGGCCAAAGGACTTGATGTGCCTGGAGAACTGCTGGGTCTGGTCCAGCAACACCATCGGCACGTCTTCCAGCCCGATCTCGTCCAGGACCATGCGGTGGAACTTGTGGTACTGGCCGAAGCGACATGGCCCGCTGGCCTGGGGCATGAAGAAACCGGCGCAGGTGCGGTCGAAGTCTGCACACCGGGTCTTCTTCACTATGTCACCGGTTGTCAGGATGCATGGGAAGCATTCCTTGCCGGTGGTGAAAAGCCTGCCGACCCGCATGCTCTCGGTGTCTGAGACGGGGAGCGCCTCGGCGGCCACGCCACTGGCCCGCAGCACGGACTGCATCATCAGGCCGTGGTCGTCCATGTGAGGGATGTAGACCTTGAGGTTGCCGGAGCGCTTGCGAATGTCGAAGAACAGGTCTTCGCCGCGCGGCCGCTTCTGCGTGCGGCGTCTTGAGGCGCTGCGGATGCTGTCCAGGAAGGCTTCGCACCGTGTGATCACGCCCACATCCGCACTGTGCTCATCAATCTCCAGGGTCAGGTAGGGCTTGCCGAGGACGCGGTCGAAGAACTTGCTGATGAAGGAGTCCGGCCCGCAGCGGAAGTTCGTCACGTAGACTGCGTGCAGGTTCGGGCGCTGGGCGATGTAGCGCGCCGCCGCCAGGATCTTCTGCCCGTACTTCCAGTACATGTGAGGGAAGTCGTCCTGGATGCTGCGCAGCTCAAGCGGCAGGAAATCGAGCGGTATGGACACTACACCGAGATCGCGAAGCTTGTCGGGTATGGCGAGGTTTGTGCCGGGGTCGCAGCCGTTGTAGGAGCGGCTGATGATGACCAGCGCAATCTCGTCCTGCCCCAGCCCCTCCAGTACCTCCTGGCCGCGTCGGCGGCAGGCGTCCAGGAAGCGCTCCAGGGCAGCCCACCCTTCCCGGATGGCCCTGTCGGCCCGTGCGCCAGAGCAGTCGAACCGACGCGCCAGCTCCCGCAGCCTGGCGGAAACATGCCGCCGTCCGCGCTCGAAGTGGAAGATGGGCGCAAGCAGCGGCCTCTCTCCCCCCGCCCTGTCCATGAATGCTGCCTTGAGCTGGTACGGGATGCTCTGCACCAGCGGACAGACGTAGGAGTGCACGATTCCAGGCGCCTCGTGCCCCATGTTGACGACGCTGGGCACAAAGATGTAGTCCACGGCCTTTTCCAGAAGGTCGCTGACGTGCCCGTGGGCCACCTTGATCGGAAAGCACGTCTCGGTCGTCATGTGGTCCGTGCCCCGACGGATCGTCTCGCGGTTCGTCGGGTCGGACAGCACGACCTTGCATCCCAGCTCGGTGAAGAACGCCTTCCAGAGCGGATACAGGTCGAAGAATGTCAGCGTCCGGGGGATGCCGATGGTGACGCCGATCGGTTCGTCCGGCTGGTCCTTCGGGTAGGAATTCAGCAGCGCCTGTTCCCTCTCCGCAAAGGGCCTGGGCAGGCGTTCGCCCTTCCTGTGCTTCTTCTGCTCGTCGAACCTCCCACAGCGGCTGCCGTAGTGGAGCGGCTTTTGCCCCTCGATCGAGACCCTGTGTATCTCGCAGCGGTTCGGGCAGCGGCTGCATTCAAACGTGCCCAGCTCGTAT
>CAYYNS010000067.1:0-3248 GCA_964473085.1 uncultured candidatus Brocadiaceae bacterium | reverse complement strand
GGCCTGCTCTTCCAGGAACGAGCCCGTGCCGGCCGCACAGACCTTGTTCATGGCGAAGTCCACGACAGCGCCGTTTTCAAGGGAGATGTACTTGGCGTCCTGCCCGCCGATCTCGAAGATCGTGTCAACGCTGTGGTCCACGGCGACGGCCCCGCGCGCATGTGAGGAGATCTCGTTCTTGACAAGATCGGCTCCGACGAACTCGCCGATCAGGTAGCGGCCGCTGCCTGTGGTGCAGCAGCCGCGCACGCGCACGCGGTCGCCGATCTGGACGCCCACCTCGTAGAGGCCCCTCTTGACGGCCTCGATTGGCCGGCCCTCAGTCATCAGGTAGCTACGTGCAAGCACGTTCAGCCCCGAGTCCAGCACCACCACGTTCGTGCTGATCGAGCCGATGTCTATGCCAACATAGGCCTCCACGATCCCCTGCTGCGCCGGGGGACGGCAGCTGAGGTCAAGCCCATAACCGTCGTCACGCAACTGGGGGAGCCGCTCGGCGGCGCCCGCACGGCCGCGCAGGTGCTCCTGCAGGGGCCCAAGGTCGCCCAAAGAGCAGCCGATCCCCCGATCCAGTACCTCCAGCACGGCGCCGAGGGCCCCTGTGCAGCCCGGCTGATCGGGCACGATCAGTTCGCCGTCCCCGAGCCCGAGCACGTCGGCGAAGGCGCGCACCATGCCGGCGTTGAGCGCCACGCCCCCCTGAAACGCTACCGGCCGCGGCAGCTCCCTGCCCTTTGCCAGGTTGCTCTTGAAGTTGCGGGCCATCGCGTAACACAGCCCAGCGATGATGTCGTAGTCCGGGGCGCCCTGCTGCTGCAGGTGGATCATGTCGCTCTTGGCGAAGACCGAGCAGCGGCCGGCGATGCGGGGGGGATGCTCGCTGCGCAGGGCCAGGCGGCTGAACTCCTCGATGCTGACCCGCAGCCGGGAGGCCTGCAACTCAAGGAACGACCCCGTGCCGGCGGCGCATATGCTGTTGAGGGCGAAATCCACCACGCGCGGGCTGCCGTCTGGCCCGGGCTCCAGAAGGATGAGCTTGGAGGCGTCACCGCCGATCTCGATGATCGTGCGCACCTGGGGGTAGAGGCGCATCGTCGCCTTGCTCTGGGCAACGATCTCGTTGACGAAGGGCACGCCGAGCAGGTCCGCAACGATCTTGGCGCCAGCGCCCGTCACGCACAGTCCGGCCACGTCGTGACTGCGCACAAGGTCCCGTAGCTGCTCCAGCGAGACCCGCAGGGGACGGCCCAGCGTGCGCACGTAGCGGGACTCGATGAGGCACCCGCAGGCGTCCGTCACCACCAGGTCAGCGCTCACCGATCCCACGTCCAGTCCTACATAGCAGCGCATCGCTCCCCCCAAAAGCCGCCCGGCTATCTGCAGCACGGGCAGACTTCGTCAGGATGGGTTATGCGTCCGGTCACTGCGCTGGCGGCAGCTACGGCCGGATTACACAGGTAGACCTCGCTGCCAGGGTGGCCCATGCGGCCCCGAAAGTTTCGGTTCGTGGTGGCAAGCGCGCGCTCCCCCTCCGCCAGAACGCCCATGTGCCCGCCCAGGCAAGGACCGCACGTCGGCGGGCTGATCGCGGCCTGGGCATCCAGGAACACCTCCAAGAGGCCCTCCTTGAGCGCCTGGCGATAGACCTGCGGCGTGGCGGGGAACACCAGCAACCGCACCCCCGGCGCCACCTTGTGGCCCCGCAAGACCTGGGCAGCGATCCGCAGGTCACTGATCCGCCCGTTCGTGCACGACCCGATCACGACCTGGTCAATCCGCACCCCGGACAGCTCCTCCACAGGGCGCGCGTTGGATGGCAGGAATGGCACGGCCACCTGGGGGCTGAGCCCGCTGATGTCCCACTGGAAGGCCGCGCCGTAGCGCGCGTCGGGATCGCTGCGGTGCTCGGCGGCCGGACGGCAGAGCCGCCCCTCGCAATACCGGCGCGTGACTTCGTCCGGCGCGATGATCCCGCTCTTTGCCCCGGCCTCAATCGCCATGTTGCACATGGTGAAGCGATCGTCCATGGGCAGACGCTCGATCAGCGGCCCGCAGAACTCCATGGCCCTGTACAGCGCCCCGTCCACGCCGATCCGGCCGATTGTGTAGAGGATCAGGTCCTTGCCGCCGACCCAGCGTGGGAGCTGGCCGGTGAAGGTGAACATGAGCGATTCCGGCACGCGCAGCCAGACCTTGCCCGTGGCAAGGCAGGCGGCCAGGTCGGTGCTGCCCACTCCCGTCGAGAACGCGCCAAGGGCACCGTAGGTACAGGTGTGAGAGTCGGCCCCGACCACCAGGTCGCCCGGCCTCACCAGGCCCTGCTCGGGAAGCAGCGCATGCTCGATGCCCACCCGGCCTACCTCCCAGTAGTGGACTATGCCGTGGCGCCGTGCAAAGTCGCGCAGCGCCTTGGCCAGCGTGGCCGCCTTGATGTCCTTGTTCGGGGTGAAGTGGTCTGGCACGAGCGCCACGCGGCTTGCGTCCCAGACCTTCTGGAAGCCTGCCCTCTCGAACTCCTCGATCGCAATGGGCGCAGTGACGTCGTTGCCGAGGCAAAGGTCAACGTCGGCCATGATGAACTCGCCCGGCCGCAGCGTCGCGCGGCCGCAGTGAGCGGCCAGAATCTTCTCCGTTATCGTCATGCCCATCGAAGGGCCTCAGCGGCGCCGTGCCGAGGCGAACAGCAGTATGAACCGCACCAGCATCATGACGGCCACGAACGCCGCCGCTACATATGTGAGGGCGGCCGCGTTCAAGACCCTCCGTGCGTCCTCCCGCTCGCGTGCGGTCACGATGCCCCGCTCAGTGAGCATCGCAAGGGCGCGCTTGCTCGCGTTGAACTCTACGGGCAGGGTGACGACGGTGAAGAATGCGCCGCCGGCGAAAAGCAGTATTCCGGCCATGGCGATCTTCTGGGCCAGCGGCCCCGCGGTGCCCGTCGCCATCATCATGAACATGCCGATCATGAACAGGATCGGCCCCAGGTTATTGCCGAACGCGGCAACCGGGTAGATGCCCTTGCGCAGCTTCAGGGGCATGTAACCACGGGCGTCCTGAACCGCGTGTCCCGCTTCGTGTCCCGCCACGCCGAGGGCGGACAGGCTGGGCGAGCCGTAGACCGGGGCGCTGAGCCGTAGCACGCGCCTGCGAGGATCGTAGTGGTCACTGAGGTTCCCCTCGATCGGCTCCACCTGCACGTCGTCCAGGCCGCTAGTGCGCAGGATGATCCGCGCCGCCTGCGCGCCCGT
>CAYYNS010000066.1:0-7918 GCA_964473085.1 uncultured candidatus Brocadiaceae bacterium | reverse complement strand
GAGATCACGTGTTTCGTGCGTGTCGCGTCCGGCGCACAGCAGGGCAGCTTCACCATCGCTGCCTGCAAGGATACCGGCGATCCCGCCCATCGCGGCCTCGAAGTCGCCATCTCCTGCGGGCAGGATGGCAACGCGAGCGTATCGGCTCCCTCCCTGCCGAGCAACCGGTTCATGCATCCCAATCCGGCGATGGCCGGCTTCAGCCCGCCTCAGGGCGGCGCCCGCTTCAGCTACACCATGCGTCCATACCCGGATATCCCGCCGACGCTCGACCCGCAGGCGCGCGCGTGGCTCCAAAAAGACATGGCAGAGCTGCCGCTGGCCCAGGACAGGTGGTTCCTCATCCGCTACCAGATCGGGCGGGACTGGGCGCGCGCCTGGGCAGACGGGCGCCTTATCCTCGATCACCAGAGCAAGGATCTGCGCACGTCTGGCACCGTGCAGATAGACATGGGGCCGGGCGCCCGGCTGGCCGAACTGCGCGCCGAGCCGCTTCAGGAACCGCCCGCCCTCTTCGAGCCCATCGCCCTTGACGGTTACGTGCGTGACAAGGACCTCGCCGGCAGCAACGGAGTGCGGGCCGACGCTCTGCCCTTCGGCCGCACGGTCATCGTTGCAGGAATCCCTTTCAGGTTCGCCGATCCCCGGCTCAACGGCGGCGCGGATCACCTGGACATAGGCCGCAGCCTCCTGCGCGAGGCCAACGTGGCGGGCTATCTTCCTGCCAATGGCCACCGGTTCGTCGGCTCGTTCGAGCTCGACCCGGCGCGCATCCGCCTGCGCATCCCCAACGGCTGTTACGACGCGATGTACGTGATCGCCGCCTTCGACGAAGAGCCGAACAGCATCCCATTGCTCTCGGCGTCGTTCTACCGGCCGAACGCTGGATTTGCGAAGGCCTTCGAGGTCACCGTGCCTTCCTACCAGGCCCGCGAGGCGGAGGCGACGCCGTTGCCTGTGCAGCTCCAGAACGGGCGGCGGGCCAACCTGTGGCTCGTCAGGATGCCCCTGAGTCCGGAAGCGCTCACCAGCTTCTCGGACATGGAAGCGCTCGAGGTGGAGCTGACCAAGCAGGTGCACCAATACCGCAGCTACCCCGACCCGTTCATCTACGGGTGGCACCAGGGTGGCCTGCCGAGCGGCGTGCACGTCTATGCCGTCACCCTTCACCGTCCGCCCGTGCACATGGCGCTCGACCCCGCCGCCTTCGGTCACGTGTGGACCTCTCCCGCCCAGCCCGCCTATGACGTGACGCTTCTCAACCGCACGACCGAAGCGCGTGCAGTCGAGCTGACGGCGGAGACGACCAGCTACGACGGCGAGGAGAAGACAATCCAGGCCCGAGCGCTCTCCGTGCCGCCGGGCCAGACCGTGCGCGAGCGCCTTAACTTCAGCGTCAAGAAGTTCGGCATCCACAGCCTCGCGGTCACCCTCAAGGATGGCGATCAGCCCTGGCGAGAGCAGCGCAACTTCGCGCACCTGGCACCTGACACCCACGCCGCAAAGTGGCAAGAGGGCAAGGGGCCCCTGTTCGGCTACTGGAGCTACCACGGCGGCCACTATACGCCCCCCGGCGAGCAGATCGCCCGCCTCATGGTGGCAGCCGGTGCGCGGGCCTCACTTGTCGGCTACCGCAAGCTCGAAGGCATCGAAGACCTCGTCGAGAAGCACGACCTGCGGGAGGGCCCGAACGCATGGCCCGTGTCGCCGCAGTGGGAGTGGGCCGGCGCCGAGCCGCTCGACATGACGAATTACGAGGCATACAAAAAGCAGGCGGTGGAGGCCTTTAGGCAGGCTCAGGGCGACAACCCCGAGATGGTCACCTTCTTCCCCGAGCCGCACATCTCCCAGGACCTCACCGCTGGTAACGTGCCGGAGTACTGGGGCGATCCCCCCTACCAATACAGCGAGCAGGAGAAGCTCGCCATCCGCGTCTTCTTCAACACCTCCAAGGCGGCCGCCGAGGGCGTGCGCGCGGCCTGGCCAAACACTAAGATCCTCATCCCCTGGGGCGACCCGCTGTTCGTGGTGCCGCTGTTGCGGGCAGGCTTCCCGAAGGAACTCATTGACGGCAGCGGCCTGGACATGATCGGCTTCGAGCGGCTTCCCGAGCAACAGCTACACCAGCAGAGCACGCACCGCCTCTACACACTCAAGGAGGAATACCGCAAGTTCGGGCTTGACGACCCGACGTTACCATACGTCGAGGGCACGTTCGTGCCCACCGAGCCAGGCGCGGTCACCTGGGACGAACAGGCGGACCTCTATCACCGCTGGGCCCTGATCAGCCTCGCCTACGGCATCACCCGCTTCTACTCAGGCTGGTTTGCATTCGACTGCGGTGACTATTACGGCGCAGAGCATTACGGCGGCTGCGGCATTCAGCGCCGCATCCCATACTGCGATCCGAAACCGGCCTATGCGCATTACGCCACCATGACCCGCATGCTCGACCGGGCGACATTTGAAAAGTGGATCCCGACCGGCTCGCTGACGACCTACTGCCTGAAGTTCCGGCGCGAGGGGCGCGAGCCGGCCTATGCCCTGTGGACTATCCGCGGCAAGAGACCTCTCACGCTCGCCTTGCCCCAAGACGCCACCGTCACCATTACCGACGCGATGGACAACTCGACGACGCTCGCCTCGACCGACAAGGCCGTTACAGTGATGACGGGCAGCTCGCCGGTCTACGTGAGCGGCATTGACGAAGTCGTATCGGTGTCAGTCGGCAAGCCGGACCACTCGGACGCTGTCGAGTGGAGCCGCAGCCGCAACCGGCGGACCTGGCACACCGGGCCGGGGGGGCAAGGGAAGCCGGTTGCCAGAACAACGCAGGTCGCATCCCTGGGCGACGGCACCTGGAACATGCACCCCGAGCGCGACGAGGTATATGAAACGAACAACTACGACACCAAGCGCCTCCCGGGCCGGATAAGTTGCCGGGTTGTCACGGACCCAGAGCGGCCGGGCGCCGCGCTGGCCGTCTGTCTTGAAAAGCAAGACAAGGAGCGACAGCTCATGCCGTGGTACGGTGTGCTCAAGCCACATGAACCCGTCACCATCCCCGGCCGCACCCTCGCCCTCGGCCTGTGGGTGAGGGGCGCAAGCGACTGGGGACGGGTCGTTTACTGCCTGCGAGATGCGAATGACGAGCGGTGGATCTCCATCGGGTCCAAGGATGAATGGAACTGCGACGATGTGCACTCGTGGTCCTGCTTCAACTTCGACGGCTGGCGCTACGTGCGATTCGAGCTTCCCGGCCACCTGCCCTACGACCACTTCCGCCAGTACGGCACGACGTGGTGGCGCCATGAGGGCGGGAAACCGGAGGGCGTCGGCGTTGTGGACCTGCCACTCAGGCTCGAGAAGGTCATCGTCGAGCGGCGCACCCACATTCTATACGTGAACGACATCCAGCCCACACACGCGGAGGAAAACGACGTCCTGCTCGCAGAGCTCGTGGCGGAGTATGCCAGCGACGAGGACGCCACGGACGAAGCGGTGGCTCAGAGCAAAGTCTGCATGCCGATGCCACGGTAGCTTCACAGAGGTCGGAGCGCAAGTGATTACCAGATGCAGGTGGCAGCCCACAAGGACAGTTGCCGCGCGGTGCCCCCAGGGCGCTCAGTTGGCGGCCAGCAGGCAGGCGCCGTCACCGGTGCGACAGATGACGACCTCGGCACGCCCGCGCATGTCGGGACGCGCCTTGAGGTAGCGGGACAGGATATCGGGGGCGAGTTCAGGCGGGGGAGGCCCTGCGAGGAGGCCTATGCTGCACCCGCGAAAACCTGCGCCGCTGAACCGCGCGCCGAGCACGCCCGGACTCTCCCACAGCACGTTGCAGGCAGTGCGCAGGTAGGCGTTGCCGCACTGGTAGTTCTCGATCGAGCTTCGCCCCGACTCGGAGATCAGGCGCCCAAAGCCTGCAAGGTTGCCAGCCTGCCACAGGCGCACGCCGGCCCTCACCCTGCGTTGCTCCGAGAAGAAGTGCTCGGCGCGGCGCCTGAGCCGGTGCGGTAGGACGCCTTTGAATAACTCGAACGCCTCAGCCGGCACGTGCCGCAGTTTCGCCTCCGGGCCCGCAACGCGGCCTGCCGCGAGCAAAAGCATCCGGGCGGCCTCCTGGCACTCGGCTACCCTGCGGTTATAGCTTGTCTGGGCCAGTTGCCCGCGCAGCCCGCTGTAAAGCACCACCACGTGCACGTCTGCCGGCGCGCCGCATTCGTAAAGGGCCGTGCGGCCACTCTCACAGTCCAGGTACATGAGGCGCCCGCAGCGGCTCAGCAGGATGGTGGACTGATCGAGCAGGCCGTTGTTGAGGCCGATGTATTCGTTCTCAATGATGCGGTCGAGCTCGATGTTCTCCTGCGACGTGACCTCAAGGTCGCTCGCGGACTCCATGGCCAGCAGGTAAGCTACACCGACGGCAGCCGATGAGCTCAGTCCGCCCACGTTGTCGTATCCGTCCACGATCCCGAACAGGCCGCGGCGGACGTCGTGACCACGCTGCCTGAGCGCGAAGGCCGCCCCGCGGGCGTAGTCGCCCCAGTCTCCTGCCGGGTGCTCCGGCACCCCGTGCACGGTGAATTCCACAGAGCCGGGGAAGTTGCTGCTTTCTACGCGCACCACAGCGTCGGCTCGCGGCACGAAACCGAACAGCAGCGCGCGATCCAGCGCCATGCCCGTCACCTCACCAAGTTGGTGGTCCACGTGAGCTCCCAGAGGGCAGATACGGTAAGGGCTGCGGATCACCCGCACTGAACTGGATTCGGCGCCGGCGCGCTGCGCCACGCGGTCCCTCAAGGCAGCGATGCGCTCGTGTTCCCTCATTGGGCTATCACCACCTAGGCTGACCTGAAACAAAGAGGTTACGGGGAGACACGCCTGGAGTCAAGAAACAGCCCCCTTGGGCTTTTGACGTGCGAGGCCGGCTGACTATAATGAAGGGCGAAGGCGGCAGTAGCGGCAGAATACGTCCATTCAAAAGAGGGCCGAAATGCGATGGGAAAAGAGTTGATAGCCTGCCCGGGTTGTGGGAAGCTGGTCGAGGTGGGCAAGCTCGTCTGCCCCCACTGCGGCATGAACATTCAGACGGGGGAGAGCTTTGAGACCAAGGTCCAGCGCGCCAGGGGGCGGAGAGGGCGCGCGGAACGGCTGGGCGGGCGCCTGGCGGCGGCCGTGGTGTTTGTGCTTGCCCTGCTGTTCCTGGGGGGATTCCTCTACCAGAGGCGGGCCGAGAAGGTCTTTGGGAACAAGCCACAGGAGTTCGCCGCCTACCTGAGGCTCATGGAGCACATGGAGCAGATTGACTCCCTGGCAGCGGCTGGCATGACCGCGGAGGCCCGCGCAGCGGGAGAGTCGTTGATCAAGGAATTGAACGACAGGGAATCCCGCATTGTCATCGAGGCCGCACCGACCACCTATGAGGCGCGTGATACCAAACGTGTGCCGAAGTCCGTCCGCAGGGCCGAAAAGAGCCTGCTGCGCAACCTGGCCAGGAAGGTTGAGTATAAGCTTAGCATGCTGTCCGTGAAGCCCGCGCAGCCTTGAGGCCGTACCGTGGCGCGCCTGCGACGCGGCACGGTGTGGAGTGCGCCGCAAGCGAGGCATCCTTTGCTGCGGCATCTTCAGGATCCGACATGAGGCTGGCTTCTTCCCAGGAGCAGCACAGAGATGGCAGGAGCGCCGACCGAGGTCACGGATAAGGACTTCGAGGCCGTCGTCTTGCAGGCCGACATGCCGGCGATAGTGGATTTCTGGGCGCCCTGGTGTGGGCCCTGCCGCCTCGTCAAACCGATCCTGGACAAGCTGGCGGCAGACTATGCCGGCAGGGCCAAGGTGTGCAGCCTGAATGTGGACGAGAATATTGAGACGGCCACCAAGTTCGGCATCAGCGCAATCCCGTCGGTGCTGTTCTTCCATCGAGGGAAAGAGCTGGCGGACAAACGGCTGATAGGTGCGCGCCCCGCCTTGGAATATCAGCGCGTGATTGACGGACTGCTGGAGGCGGGCACCATGCCGCCGGCGCGGTGATCCCGATTGTGACGGGGGCCGGGCTAGCGGGATGTGTCTTTGTCTTGCCCCTTCTTTTTCTGCGACTTGCCCGCCTGGGTTTCATCGGAGATGGAAATCTTGGGTGCCACCTCTGCTTCGGCACCGGACGGCCCTTCCTTTTCGACCAGTTCGAAGATCACCAGGCTGGCGTTATCGCCCAGGCGATTGCCGGTCAGGCGCATGGTGCGGCTTCGGCCGCCGATCTGGTATGTGAAGACCGGGATCTCGCCCAGGGTCCTGCCCACAGGGATTCCGAGCCTGCTGCCGCTGAGGTGGACAAGGCGGGTATGCCCGCTAGGCCGGTCGGCATAACGCTGTGCCAGCGACTCCTTGGCGCGCCAATCGCCCTCGCCGAAGAGCTTCTGAACCATCCTCTTGTCCTGAAGCTTCTTGAGGGCAAGACGGTAGTAATGGAGATACCTGGCGCGAACGGCGGGGTCGTCCGAGTCCTTGAGGGGCAGGGCATGCCGGGCCAACGTGACGAGTCGTTCCACGAACGGGCGCGCCTCCTTGGCCTTGGCGGGAGTGGTGATGATCCGCTCGTGCTCCAGGAGGGCCTTGGCCAGGTTCCGGCGCAGGGCTTCCCTGTGGGAGGCCGTTCGGCTGAGCTTGTGTCCTCGCTTTCGGTGTCGCATGGGGCTGCGTCCTCTCAGGCTATCGCTGGCACAGTCACAGCGGCAAGCCTCATTCTTCTGGAGCCAACAGGCCGATCTCAAGCCCGTGCTCGTTGAGCTTCTGCCGCACCTCGTCGAGAGTAACCTTGCCGAGGTTGCGGATCATCAGCAGCTCCTCTTCGGAGCGCTCGAGGAGTTGCTCCACGGTCTTGATGCCTTCACCTTCCAGGCAGTGCAGGGCGCGTGCACTGAGGTCCAGCGCCCGCAGGGGCATGGAGAGGGTTGACTCGGTGATCTGGAGCTTGGCCGCTTCCTTGCCCGGGGCGAGATGATGGGGCTGTTCAGCCGGGAGCATGCGGCCCATCTCGAAATACCCCACGAACGGGTTGAGGTGCTTGCGCAGGATCTTGGCAGCCTCCACCAGCGCCATCTCTGGCGTCACCGCGCCGTTGGTCCAGATCTGGAGGATCAGACGGTCGTAGTTGGTCCTGCGGCCCACCCGCGTGTCTTCCACGCGGTAGGCCACGCGCTGGACGGGCGAAAAGAGGGCGTCCACAGGGATCAGCCCGATCATGCGCGGGAGCCCCTCATGTTCATCGGCTGGCACATAGCCCCGTCCCTTGCGCACGGTCATCTCGCACGCGAAGTCCACGTCCTTGGTGAGCGTAGCAATCTTGTGCTCTGGATTGACGACCTCTACTTCGGCATTCGGGGTTATGTCGCCCGCCTTCACCTCTCCGGCCTTGTGCACCTCAAGGTTGAAGACGCGCTCGGCGTCGGCGTAGAGCCTCACGACGATCCCTTTGATGTTGAGAATGACCTCGGCAACGTCCTCAAGCACGCCCTCGATGGCGCTAAACTCCTGCTGGACGCCCTGTATCTTGACGGCGACAATGGCCCCGCCTTCCAGGCTGGACAGAAGCACGCGCCGCAGGCTGTTGCCAATGGTATGTCCGAAGCCCTGCTCGAAGGGTTCAACGGAGAATTCTCCGTAGTTGGCCGTCAAAGTCGCGTGGTTGACCTTCACCTGGACGGGCAGTTCAAGGCCGCGCCATCTAGCTCTGACCGGCATCTATGCGCCTCCAGTAACTCTGGACAAAGTGAAACGGGGCCTCCCACCACGGCAAGCAAGCGTCGGTTCGAGCCTGCTAACGTGAACACAGCTCGACGATAAGACCTTCTTCCAGCTCGATACTGGCGTCCTGACGCAACGGCATGCGAACCACCTGCACAGTCAGGTCCACATCGTT
>CAYYNS010000065.1:2790-7950 GCA_964473085.1 uncultured candidatus Brocadiaceae bacterium | reverse complement strand
AGCGAATACGAGCTGGACGGGCTGAGCTTCTGCACTTCGGAACGCCACCGCCACGGGGTCGAGACCTACGGAATACGGTTCCATCGCCCGGGAGGCGACGTCGCGTTCGTAGTTGACACTGGCTACTTCGAGGCCCTCGCCGCAAGCTACAAAGGCTCAGCCGTGGCGGTCATCAACGTAGTTTTGCACAAGCAGGACCAGAGCGGCAAGATCCCCCACCTGTCCCTGCCTGAGGCCGAGCGACTGATCGGGGAGATCGGGCCGCGCAAGGCGGTGCTCACGCACTTCGGCATGACCATGATCAAGGCCAGGCCCTGGGAGCTGGCCCAGGACATCTCGCAGCGCCTCGGCATCGAGGTAGTGGCCGCTTCCGACGGGATGACGCTCGAACTGGACAGTTGAGGGGCGCAGGCGCTTCCGTGCGCAGGATCGCCATCAAGCTCCAGTACGACGGCACGGACTACCTGGGGTGGCAGCTCCAGGCTGAAGGGCGCACCGTGCAGGGCGTGCTGGAAGAGGCTGTGCGGCGGGCGACTGGGGCCGCCGAGCGCGTCCCCGTTCAGGGCGCCGCCCGGACCGACGCAGGCGTCCACGCCGAAGGCCAGGTGGCGCACCTGGACACTGCCTGCGGACTTTCTGCCGCGGCCCTCGTAGACGCCCTCAACTTCTGGCTGCCCGCCGACGTGGCTGTCCTGGCAGCGCGCCAGGCGAGCGAGGCATTCCACGCGCGGTTTTCAGCCGTCGCCAAGCTCTATCGCTACCGACTGCTGTGCTCCCGTCAGCGGCGTCCTCTGACGGAACGTTACTGCTTCCGCGTGCCCCTCTTGCTTGACCTCGGGGCCATGCGCGCCTGCGCATCTCAGCTCGTGGGGACCCACGATTTCAGCAGCTTCACCAGCGCCGGGGGGAACACGCAGGCCACCACCCACACGGTCTTCCTGAGCGAGTGGCGGGAAGCAGGCGGGGAGCTGCACTTTCTTGTGAAGGCCGACGGCTTCTCCTACAAGATGGTGCGGGCGCTTGTGGGCACGATGCTGGATGCCGGCCGGGGGCGCCTCTCGCCGGAGGACTTCGCCGCTGCCTTGCTCAGGCTCCAGCGCCGGGCCGCCGGCCCGACGGCACCCGCGCGGGGGCTAACGCTCGTGCAGGTCTTCTATCCTCCTGCCGTGGATCCGTTTGGGCAGACGCAGTAGGCCGGGGCGCAAGAACCCGTTTGCGCCCGCGCCGCAAGGCCTGTATCCTGTGCGCCATCCCCCTGGTCAGAGCCAGCCACGCAGAAAGGGAGCACACGGTGGTCAGCCTGACGGGCGCAGGTTTCGTCCTGCGCTGAGCTCACCCTGGAGAGGCCAGGCATGCAGATAACGAACGCTGACTCGAAGCGGTTGAAATGGGTGCGTCCCATGACCGTCTGCCTGGCCGCGCTGCTGGCACTTGCGGCCGGCTGCAACAAGGGCAAGGAAAGCAGCGGCCGCAAGAACGAGGAAGCCGAAGCCTGGCAGACGAAATACGAATCTCTTGTGCGCCAGAACGAGGAAGTCTACAGCCAGCTAAAGGCCCTCGACAAGCAGAACGCCGAACTGGCGCAACAGGTGACTGCGCTCAAGCAGGAGCTCGAGCGGGCGGCAGCCGGCCTGGAGGCGCACAAACAACTGCAAGAACTCAAGCAGCAACTGGTCATCCGCGACCAGACCATCGAGAAGCTCCTCCAGGAGATCAAAACGCTCCAGAACGACCTGTCCGGCGCCGCCGGCTCGTCAAGGGACCAGCTAGCCGAGCTCCAGAAGAAGGTCGCACGGGCACGAGAGAACCTCATCGCCGTCGGCGGGGCGCTGCTCGACGACGGCGACTACGAGGCTGCACGACGCCTGCTGGCGCAGGCGGTCGAGCTGGGCGCCGAACAGCCGGCCGCCCTCAGCGACCTCGCCTACTGCCACAGCAGGCTTGGCGACGAAGCAGCGGCCGCACAGTGCTACGCGCGCGCTGTGGAAGCGGCCGAAAGGCAGCAAGGGGCCGGCGGCCAGTTCCTTGCCAAGCTCTACAGCAACTACGGCGCCACCCTCGTGGCGCTCGGCAAACCGCAAGAGGCACTCGCCTGGTACCTGAAGGCGCTCCAGGCCGACGACAAGTATGCCGCGGCGCATTTCAACCTGGGCCGCCTCTATGCAGAGCACCTCGGCGACCCGGCCCGGGCGATCGAGCACTACCGGCGCCACGTGGCGCTCGGCGGCAGCCGCAGCGTCGCGGCCCGAGCGGCCATCCAGAAGCTCCTGGAAGCGGTCCCAGGTGCAACCGAAGAGAAGCAACCTTCCGTACGGTGAGGGAGGACAAAACCAATGGCAGCATTCAAGTTCGAGCCGGCGCAGTGGGTCCCCTTCCGGGACAAGAAGGTCCTCAAGCGGGTGCGCAGGATCAAGAAGAAGGACATCGCCAGGCACCCGAACCCGGACTTCAGGATCACCGTCATGCCAGCAGCCGAGATAGAGTTCCGCTGGCTCACGGACATGTTCTGGCGGATCAAGACGGCGGCCGATAACAACGAAACCTGCGTGCTGATCACGCCCCAGCCCTGGCCCAACTACGCGCGCCTGGCCTACCTGATCAACACCTTCAGGGTCAACTGCAAAAAGCTCTACACGTTCAACATGGACGAATACGCGGACCAGGACGGGCGGACCGCCCCCGAGGACTGGCCCCAAGGGTTCCTGCACTGCATGAAGAAGCACTTCTATGCGAAGATTGACAGGTCTTTGCGACCGCCCGAGAGGCAGATCCAAGGCCCCACAGACAACAACATCAGCCATTACGGCAAGATGATCGTCGAGCTTGGGGGCGCCGACTGCTGCTACAGCGGGCCGGGATGGACCGGACACCTCGCGTTCATAGAGCCGGACGCGCCCGAGCTTCCCAGTGACCTGGAACAATGGAAGAAAACCGGGCCGAGGATCGTTACCTTGAGCCCGTTCACGATCGCCCAGAACTCCCTGCACGGGAGCTTCGGGATGAGCGGCGACCTGGCCGCCGTGCCGCCGAAGGCGGCGACGATAGGTCCGGCGGAGGTCATCGGGGCGAAACACCGCATTGACATGCACTCGATCACCGTCGGCGGCTCCGACGTCTCGTGGCAGCGCCTTGTCAGCAGGCTCGTCCTGCACGGCCCCATCACCCCGCTCGTGCCGGAGTCCATCCTCCAGACGCTCAGGACTGACGTGTGGGTGTCGGAAGAGATAGCCGAGGACGTGGAACCCAGGTGGGACAGGCGCTACTGAAGTCCCCGGACGCGCCTGCGGTCGGCCACCGCTCAGGCCGTCTGGCGGCTGACGACGCCTATCGCCTCGATCTCGACGCCGGCGCCCAGGGGCAGGGCGACGACCTGAACGGTCGAGCGCGCCGGAGGCTCCTTCCCGAAATGCTTCACGAATACGTCGTTCAGCGCGGGGAAGTTTGAAAGGTCAGTAAGGTACACGGTCAGCTTGACCACGTGCTGGAGTGAGGAGCCACCGGCCTCCAGCACCGCTTCCAGGTTGCGCAGCACGCGGTCGGCCTCCTGATCGAAGCCTGCCTGCGCCAGCTTGCCCGTGCGCGGGTCAATGCCGAGCTGGCCGCTCGTGAAGACCAGACCCCCCGCCTGGATGCCCTGCGAATATGTGCCGACGGCCTTCGGCGCCTTGTCCGTGCTGATGACCCTCCGCATTGGCCTCCTCCTCACCAGAACCGTTGGCTGAGCTGTTCGGACTCTCTGAGCGAGGCACACTCCACCAGGTAGCATACGCCGCATGCGCCGAACCGGGCGACCGCATCCGAAAGCCCGGACGGGCTTGTGCGGACCGTCACGATGGCGCGGCCCCGATGGGCCCTGACGACTGACTCAGGCGCGCTCGCGTCACAGCACCGCACCCACACCGGCCGCTGCTGCTCGAAATAGCGGGCCAGAAGGTGCCTGCCGGCCTCGCAGTAAACGTAGCTGATCACCCTTCCATACGGCTCCATCAGCGCCCGGTTTGCCGGCTCCAGGAACTGCCTGTACTGCGCGGGCGAGTAGTTCACGCTCGAATGCTCGCAGAACTGTAACGTGTCGGCAGGCGCCCACGTGCTGGCCGCCCAGCAGCCGCCGAAGCCATCCTGGCGCTCAAGCCACCCGCGCACCATCTGGTCAAACCCCTGCGCCAGCCTCGCCGCGTGGAGCGCGAAGTCCACGACCACCTCCGGCGCGTCCGCCAGGTCCGTGAGGATCTGCTGGTAGCCCCTCAGGGCGCCCATCAGGTCTGCCGGGCCCGGCACCTCGCAGACGCCGACAAGGAAACGCCCCGAAGCAAGCTCAAGCAGCCGCCGGTAATACTGCCGCACGCGGTCCGTCCACGCGCCGCCTTGAAGAGACAGGCCCCGGTAGTCGCGCAGGTCTTTCAGGGTCGGCACCGACCACAATTGCTCTCCGTGCAGTTCCACCTTCGCTCCCAGCGCCCCGGGCACAGTGGCGTGGCTGAAGGGCGGGCGGAGCACCGGCACCGTGTCATCGCGAATGCCGAGCCGCCTCTCGAAGACCTGCTCGTGGTGAGCAACGAACCCGTCCGGGTCTTCCCAGAAGGCGCAGTCATGCGCGCCGCTCGTGATCGGCGCTTCGGGCGACTCGATCATAAGGAACGGGGGATCGAGCTCACGGAACGCCCAAAGCGCCCGGCAGCGCTCGACAGTTCTCTCGATATTCGGCTTGAAGAGCATGGCATCCTCAGTGGATGCGCTCTAGCAGCCGTGCGGCGAGCGTTCGGAATTCTTCAGTCGGCCCACAGGCCGCCGCGAGCTTCAGGGCGGGACGGGCGCGGGGGTCGCCCGGCCTCGCCAGTTCCTCAAGCAGCCCCGCTGCCCCACGCTCCTCCCGTCCCGCATAGACCATCCGCGCCACCTCCGCGGACAGCCGGGCTACCGTCCGCTCCGCACGGCGCTCCTCGAGCTCCAGCGCGGCCCGCCCAACACGGGAGATTTCAGCCCGCGCCTCCCCAGCCAGCCTCTCCAGCAGGGCATGAGTCGCCTCCGAGCGCGGCTCGGCATGGGCGAGCGCCCAGGCAAGCCGCTCCAGCACGCGCGCGTCTGGCTTGTCCCCTGTCAGCTCACGCTCCAGGGCCGCCCGCAGGTCGGGGGCGAGCTTTGCCGCTTGCGCCGGGGGCA
>CAYYNS010000065.1:0-2690 GCA_964473085.1 uncultured candidatus Brocadiaceae bacterium | reverse complement strand
CCTGCGCGCTCATCGGCATGCGGCCCAGCATCAGCTCGATCAAGGCCGGCACCGCCGCCAGCGCATCATCGCCGCCGCCAGCCAGGCCCCGAATGGCGATGTCACGCACGGGGTCCGGGTGCCTGTCCGTCGTCAGCTCCAGGAGCTTCCTCACGCCAGGCTCTCCACATCGCGCCAGCGCCTCGGCAGCGGCAACACGCAGATCGTAATCCGTCCACACGTCCTCTGCCTTGCCGACGATCCTCGCCAGGGTGTCCGCAAGCTCCAGCGAGCCGCCTCCGATCCTGGCGATGGCCCTCGCCGCCTCTCGCGCAAGCTGCCTGTTGTCCTGCTCGATCAGCCCAGACAGCAAAGGCAGGTACTGCGCAGCGGCGGGGCCGCAGTCGCCCAGCACGCGCACGGCGGCGGCAGACCCATCCCGCGCATACCGCGCGGCAAGCCCGGCCAGGGCATCCTTCGGCATGACGCCGGCAGCCAGCGCGCCGAGTGCCCACTCCCCTTCCATCCTGTCCGCAGGGGCTTCGACTATCTGCGTGAGCCGCTGGCAGAGCTTCTCGTCCGGCTTGCCTTTCCTTGCCAGGATGCGCAGGAGGCTCGACCGCTGAGGGTGCTCGCCTGCGATCCCCGGCCCGGCCAGTTCGGTGAGCTGCTCCGGCGTGAGCGGCCAATCTTCGACTGCGAACACGGCCCTCAGGGCAAGGTCGGTGTCGTAGTCCTCGATCCACGGACGCCAGTGGGAGAGCCACTCACGGAACACGGGCGGCCTGCCCCTGCCCTCGACCCTCGGAGCTTCCAGCGCAGCCCGCGCGGCTGCCAGGGCCTCCGGTCGGTCCCGGAAGCGCTCGTCCAGCGTCTCGAATGCCACGGCCCGCAGGCGGTGGTCGGCCTGGGGGTCGGCGACGATGCGGCTAAGGGCCGAGGCAATCTGCGAGACCTGCGGCCCACCGCGCCTCGCCCAGCGCGCCGCCCAGGCGGCGGCCATGCGGCACTCGACCGACGGCGATTCCAGGTGCTTGAGGACCCAGGGGCCGGCGCCCGCTGGGTCAGTGCGCGCCGCCGCCTCGACGGCGGCAGCGCGGGCGCGCGGGTCGGGACCAGACTCGGCCTGCTTCTTCAGCGCGTCGCGGGCCGGTGCGCTGCTGGGCCCAAGGACACCCAGGGACAGGGCCGCCGCCTCGCGCACCCCGGCCTCCTGATCGTCGAGAGCTTTCTGGAGGGCCGGAACGACAGTGTCGGCGTCCGGCAGGAAAGCGGCGAGCGCCGTCGCCGCCCGCGTCCGCACGCCCTTGTCCTCGTCGTCCAGCGCGCCCGCCAGGGCGTCGGCAAACCCATCGGAGAGCGGATACATCCACCCCGCCACGTTCACGATGCGCTGGCGCAGCTCGGCGTCTGCCTGCTGCAATGCGGCGCGCAGGTGCGGGAGCGCCGCCAGGCATTCAGCACGCGAGGGCATGGGATGGACCTGCGCCCTGAGGTGCCTCGTCCCGTGCCAGGCCTCGTAGCTGGCGACGAATTCCTTCGCGGCCTCTATCTGGTCATCGGCGGCCGCGCAGGCGACGACAAGCAACGCCAGCAGCACCAGGCGGCCTTTCGTTACCGTCATGGCATCCTCCACAGCGAAGTCGGTTCCGCGCCCGCTACTTGTTCCGGATGGCACCCAGCAGCCAATCTGCCGAGCGCTCGATGGCGGCCCGTTTCCACTCCAGCGAGTAGAAATTGTGGTTGGCGCCCGGGATTTCGTCGAAATCCGCCTGCACTCCTTTTGCAGCGAAGAACCGCTCGAAGATCCTGCGGGCGTCCACGGCCTCGGGGTCCACGCCGCCGAAAAGGAACAACAGGCGGCCCCGGTATCTGCCCAGCTCCTCGACGATCTGGGCGTCGCGCACGGACTCCTGCAGGTTGCGCCCGGACCCGCCGCCCCGCTTGCGAAAATGCCCGAAGAGCACCTTCAGTATCATGCGCAGGTGCAGGCGCCCCCGCACGAGCCTCCCCCACGTGCCTGGCCGGAAGGCCTTGCGAGCGTACTGGCCGAGGAAATGGCCCGTCCTGCGCACGTCGTGGCGCACCTGGCGCTGTGACTGAAACGGGTAGGTGGACCAGCAGACGGCGGCGCGCACGTGGCGCTCGACGGTCAGGGCGCCGAGGGCGACGTTGCCCCCCGAACACATGCCCAGAAGCGCCACTGGGGCAGCAGTCGGCAGGCGCGAGCGCAGCGTGCGCAGGGCCGCGCAACTGTCCGCGATCATACAGTCGAGGTCCATCGCCAGCGGGTCGCCCTCGCTCTCACCGCGCCCGCTCAGGTCAAAGCGAAGCGTGGCCAGAGCGCAGGCGTTCAGGTGCCGTGCGGCCTCCACCAGGATGCGGTTGGGGCCCATCCGACAGCCGGTCCACCCGTGCACGAGGACCACGCCTCCGCGCGGCTCTCCTGGGGGCATTCCCAGGGTGCCGTACAGGACGTTCCCGCCGCTCTCAAAGCTGACCTGTTCTTCGCGCACAGACATCGCCGGTGGCCTGAAAGCCCTTGCATGCCCGACGAATCTAATATAGGCTCCTGCCTCCAAGCACACAATGCCCATCGGCACACGCCGCCCTACAAGTGCCGGCACGAGATGGCAGGTTGCTTCTCATCAACCTCAAAGCGCACGGGCAGGAACTGCTCCGCGACCTGTCTCTTATACACATCTGACGCT
>CAYYNS010000064.1:0-7970 GCA_964473085.1 uncultured candidatus Brocadiaceae bacterium | reverse complement strand
CACGCTCGTGACCGGCTCGGTGGCGTCTATCATGTGAACGACGACGTCAGCGCGCTGGATGGCCTGGACAGTTCGGACCTGGCTGTAGAAGTCCACGGGCAGCGCAAGCTGGCTCTTCTTGCGCACCCCAGCCGTGTCAATGGCGACGAAGTGCCGACTGCCGATCTGAATGTGCACATCCACACTGTCACGGGTGGTGCCAGGCAGTTCGCTCACCACAACGCGCGGCTCGCCTGCAAGGTAGTTGATCAGGGTGCTCTTGCCAACGTTGCGCCTGCCGACAATGGCCACCTTCAACGGTTCCGGCCGAAGGGAAGGCTCCTCGGCGCGCGGGAGGTTGTCAAGGATCCGAGCCGTAAGTTCCTGCAGGCCCATGCGGTGAACGGCCGCCGTGGGGACAGGGCTTCCGAAGCCCAGCTTGTAGAACTCCGTTGCTGCCGCTGCATCCTGGGGGCGCTCCGCCTTGTTTGCCACAACCACCACGCGCTTGCCGGCAGTGCGCAATCGCCGCGTGATCGAGTCGTCCAACGGCTGCAGCCCCGCCTGGGCGTCCACCACAAGCAACACGAGGTCGGCCTGAGCGATGGCAATCTCGATCTGCATCTCCACGTCGGCGACGATCTGCTCCGCGCTTTCCATGCCCACGCCGCCGGTGTCCACGAGTTCGAAAACGCGGCCGCCTACAGAAACCTCACGCACGATCCGATCACGCGTGACGCCCGGCATTGGGTCAACAATTGCCACCCGCTCACCGCACAACGCGTTGAAAAGCGATGACTTGCCGACATTCGCACGACCCACTATGGCCACTGAAGGGAGTTTCATCGCGGTTCACGTCCCGACCAAGCAGCAACAGCCCGCACGGCCTCCTCCATACATGCGCGGATGCTTGTGGCCGCACCCTTTCATTATACCTGCGGCTGACGAGCGGGGAAACGTGGCGATTTTGAGTTGCTCACCCAGCGGCAGCGGGGGATAATCGGGCCTGTGCGAAGGGGACGTGCCTGGCGCCCAATGTTCTTGCGGAGGTCTGCCATGGAAAAGCCTTTCTTTGTAGAGGCGCTTGAGAAGAATGACCCTGCGCTGCTGAAGCAGATGCAGCAGCTCCAGGAGTTTGCTGGCAGGGAAGGTGCTCTGCCAGCGCGGATCAAGACCCTCATGAGCATGCTCGGCGATGCCATACTGGGCCATGCCGACGGCGTGAAGGCCATCGCAGCGCGCGCAAGGGCTCAAGGGGCCACGGAACCGGAGATTGCGGAAACGGTGCGGATGGCCTTCCAGATCGCCGGAATGCCCGGCCTGGTCACCGGGACACACGCCTTCAGGCAATAACGTGCGGACGCCCTCCCGGCGCGCCCCCGTTGTCACGGCTGAGCGGCTGGCTGCTGCTCGGCTGGCGCCTTCGCGAGGGCCAGCAAGGCGTCGGCATCTTCTTTTCCCGCCACGAGCACAAAGCTTGAAGCCGGGCCTTTCGCGTAGCGTCCGCCCTCAGTTTCTTTGCCGAGGGTCACCGTCTTACCCTCAGCCGCTTTGTCTTTGACCTGGACGGTAAGTGCCGGACGGTCGAAGCCGTAGGCCGAAGGGTCCTTTTCGATACAGGCAGCCACCCGCGTGCCGACGAGACGCGTGAGGACGCGGGCAGCCCTTTCCGCGTCCTGGCGCACCTGATCGGGGACTGGCTGGCCGGAGGCGTCTTTCCAGGCGTGTGCCTCTTTGTCGTAGGCGAGGCTCAAGGCGCCTCCGTCCCAATCGAACTGCAGCTTCTCGATCCCATCGGCTTCGCAGATGAGCTTGGAGGCGAGATGGGCCTCCAGCGCGTCCACCACGTCCTGTGACAGGACGAAAACGCGCGCGTCGCCTTCAAGCCTTGCGAAGAAGCCGCACGGGTCCTCCGAGGCCTGGTCGCCCACGAGCAGGTGGCGCCCGTGCGTCTTGCGCGGGGCTTCTGTCCCCTTCGCGTCTGCGGGCTCCGAGTAAGTGATCTCAGCAGTGATTTGCGGCGCGTGCAGGCCATAGGGAGTCACGTCGGAAGCCGACTCCGCTGCAAGCCCTTCAGCCCGCAGATTGGCAAATTTCTGAAGCAGCGCGCCCACCGCCGACTCGTCCACACGCCCCTCCACAGGCTTTGTGAGCTTCCAGTCGCCTTCTGCATCCTCGCGTGCGCACTCGAATTCGCCTTGTTTGTTGACGAGGTTGATCCGGATGGCATGCGCCTCAGGCTCTTTGGCCATGAGGCGGCTCAGGAATGCCAGGCGGCCGCGTTTGATGTCACGCACGCAAGGGCCCGCCCCGACGGCGAGCACGGGCGGATAACTCGCCCTGCGAACATAGACGGTCTCGGCCTCCGTGCCTTCCGACCCGAACTCAACGTCAGCAAGCACGCGCTCCCCGGGGCCTTTTATCACGACCTTCCACAACGCCCCGGCATCTAGGCCATAGTCGGCGGGCTGCGCGGGCTCGCCCACGGCGACGCCCTTCACCGTCGCCTTGCTCAGGCCTTCGAGCAACCCATCCACAGCGGGCTCATCCGCCGGCTCAGGCTCCTCGCCGGCGACCTGCCATTCACCGTTCCGCCTGGCCAGCGTGAGCGAGGCCTGAGCGTGCGTGACCGTAATGCTCTGTGCGTCGTCTTTCTGGAACTGGGCCAGTGAGCGCAGGCGCAGGTCTTCCGGCCCCTTGCGCAGGTCTTCAAAGAGCCCCCGGGTGACCTTGACGATTGCCGGCTCGGCCTTGTTCATGGCGTAGAAGACCTCCTGGTCGGCCTCCTTTTTTCTGCTGAAGACGAACGTTCGCCTGGCCTCGCCGAGCTGGAAAGTCAGCGAGAGGTCGGGTTTGTCGAGCCCGTAGTCGCCGGCCTTCGTGGGATCATCTACCACGAAGTCGGTGCGGCTCAGGTTATGCTCGCCCAGCTTCTCGGCGAGCTTCTCGACAGCCTTGCTATCTGCCATGTCGCGGACCCGTTCGGACAGCTCCCAAGCCCCTTCTGCCTTCTTGCAGGTGAGCTGCACTGCATCCCTGTCATCCCACCTGGTCGCCGTGATCTCGACCCCGGTCAGATCCTCAAGCCTGATCTCGTCGGTAAGGTGCTTGCTTCGCAGGTCGTTGACGGTCACAGCCACCTTGTCCACGACGCCTTTCTCGACCGAGTAGACGGCCTTCCTGTGGGCCGTTGCGACGAACACCAGGTCCCCGACACCGGTTTCCTTGCCGACCAGGACTGTCCATGTGCGGCCAGGCGGAGCGGCTGAGTGGAAGGTCGCCTTGCCCTGCGGCTCCGCAAGCCCGTAGTCGGCCAGGTCCTTCTCATTGATGGGCTGGATGGGACGACCCGCAAGGCGGGCTGTTTCGAACCTGTCCACGATGCCCTCGACTTCCCACCTGTCCGCGCGCAGGTGCAGCGGTTCGGTGATCAACCACCGACTGGTGTCGGTTGCCGGACGCTCACAGACGATCTTGCTGCCCCCGGATTCGATCTCGACCTTAACAACATCGCCCGCCTTGAGGCCCGGCAGGAGCCTGCTCTGCTGCTGTGCGAGCTCTTCCGAGGTAGGCTTCCTGGACAGCGAGTAGGCGACCAGGGCTGCGATGATCACGGCAATCAGCAGGAGAAGGGTGGATTTGTACTTCAACCTATGAGCACCTCCTCGTGGAGCGGCGTTCGGATGAACTCAGCGCCGCCTGACCTGCCATACAGCAATCCCCAACGCCACGATACACGCGGGCACCCCGACGATGAAGATCCAGCGCGCTGCGCGGGCCTGACTGGCCGACACCGAGACGAGGTTGACGTCAATGTCCCTGGGCGGAATCCCCAGCATGTGCGTCTTGCCGGCCAGCCAGTTCACCGCGTTCAGCATAACGTAAAGGTTAGCCTCGTTCTGATCCGTTACGGCATTCACGAACGACAGGGAGCTGCCGAACACCACCAGACGCGCCCCCGGCATTTCTTTGGGTTCCATCGCAGGCGCCATGCCGGGGGGCGGCGAAGGCTCCACCACGATGCCCCCGATGACCGGGCCAGCGATGTCTGTGCCGGTGTCGTAGCGCGAGGTCTCCATGTCGGCGGCGACGGCCTTTTCGCCCCAACTGCCCGATATGCCCGTCAATAGGCTGCGAGTCGAGAGGGCGGGCTTCGGGCTTGCACTGAGGATCTCCAGGGGGGCGCAGTCAATCAGCTCGACGGTGTAGTTCTGCAAGTCACGCGTGACAGGGTGGGCCGCGTAGCCTTTTTCAGTAATGGGGATCGAGCTGACAGCGGCCGGTTCCAATCCCCGTCTGGTGAGCCTTGCATACTGACGGCTCACGTGCATCCCAAGGGCATCGGCATGCGCCTTGATGCCGTAGCCTGCCAGGAGGCTGTCGAGATTCGAGCCGGCTCCCCTGCCTTCCAGGTGGGAGTCCACCATGATGATGGCGCGTCCGTTGCCTTCCTGGAGAAAGCGGCGGATCGCCTCGATCTGCTCGGGCGGGAGCGGCGTTCGAGGTCCTGCAATGACCAGCACGTCGCAGTCCTCGGGCACGGTGCCGGTCTCAGACAGGTTCACGGTCTTCGATTCGAAGTTATCGCCCCTGAGCCTCTTGACCAGCCTTGACAGCGAGTACTGCTCCGTGTTCAGGATGTCGGCGCTGCGCTCCATGCCTGTCAAGACGGCCTGGCCCTGGAGCGGCCTCTCGCCGTGGCCAGTGAGGAAGCAGACTGTCTGCTTCTTGGCTTGGGTTATCCTGGCCAGGGCCTCGGCAAACGCCGCCTCGCCCCGGAACTTCGGGCTTTCACCGCCCCAGCTCGGCATCTCCACTATCTCGATCAGCGGTATGACGTCGTGAAGCTCGCCGGACTCGAAGACCACGCAGGAACCCGGTATGTCCACACGTGAGCGCAGCTCGCTGAGCTTGGTGGGGTCCTGGAGGTCGAGCTCGCGGACCGTCAGGCGGGGGCTATAGGCCTTGAATTCCTCGATCATCTGCGTGGCCTGCTGATAGCCCCAGTGCATGAGCTGCGCCTGGGGGTCAATGGCCAGGGCTTCCGGCGGCGGCTCGACATAGACGACCGTCACGTCAACGGGCCTATCGAGGCCTCGCAGCATGCGCTCGGTCTTGTTGTGCAGGGTGTAGCGCCGCTTGCCCGTCATGTCGAGGCGGGCGTAACGGCGGCTGCTGATGTAGCAGACCAGCGCGGTGAGCGCCACCGCAAGCACTGTGACCACGACTGCATTCGCCCCGACGGCCGTCTTGCGCCGCCCCAACAGGCGAAGGGCGACGTCGTAGTTTGCCCCGAGGCACGCTACGGTCATCACACCCCCGACCAGCAGCATGACCAACGAGATCGCATGGAGAGCGCCCACAAACTGCGCCCGCACGTCTCGGACGGCCAACGCGCCCACAACGAGGGCGATGCCGAGAACGATGCCCAGGCGGGTTGCCGTCTTCCACGCGCGCAGCCTCTCAGGCCTCATGCTGCTTACCTCCACCGCCTCGACTCAAGGACACGGACGGTTAGGAAAAGGAACAGCGCCGCCGTCGCCACGAAATAAACCAGGTCGCGGCTGTCAACGACACCCTTCATGAACCCGTCCAGGTGCCTCGGCGGCGCGACATAGAACAGGAGCTTGCCAAGGGCTGACTCCGTGTCCCTGACCAGCTCTCCGACCAGGAGCGTTCCGACCAGGATCACAACCGTTGCCAGGGCTGATGCCAGTTGAATGCGCGTGACGGATGAGCAGAACAGTCCAACCGCCAGAAACTGCGCGATCAACAAGTAGAAGCCCAGAAGCCCGGAAGCCAACGGCCCCACGTCGAGCCGCCCCATGGTCGCCAGGTAGACGCACTCGAGCACGACCGGCACAAGCATGACCATCGTGAAGATCAGGGCCCCCAAGTACTTCCCCAGCACGACCTCGGCGTTGCTGACGGGCGTAGTGAGCAGGGTCTCGATCGTGCCGCTGCTGGCCTCTTCGCTGAGAAGCCGCATCGTGATCATCGGCACCGCGAAGACCATCAGCGTGACTGCCCAGCCGAACACGGTCGCGGCAACCAGGTTCAGGTCAACCTGCGGGCCGCGCAGCATCACGCCGAAGCCCAGCCCATTTGCAAGGGCAAAGAGCGTCAGAACCACGTACGCCATCAGCGAAAGGAAATAGGTGTTGAGCTCCCGCCGCGCGATGACCGGAACGTTGACCATCACAGGAGGCCTCCCTACCTACCTCGCGACCATCACTGGCACAGCTCAAGCGGTCCCTGCTGATGCTTCGTGGGCACGTGCTTCGCGTTCGTAGGCGCGGGCCAGCAGCGCGAGAAACGTCGCCAGGGCTGCCGCACCTGCAAGTGCAACCAGCCCAGCCTTCCTGCCCCACAGCGCGAGGCCGAGCGCAGGGCCCCCGCTAAGAAGCGCCGCCAGCAGCAGACCTGCAAGCGCCGCTGCGGTCCCAACCGCCGCCTCAAGCCTGAAGGTGTGTGTGCAGCCGACCGCCAGTGCGCGCACGAAAATGACGAAACCGCCGGCAGTTCCGACACCGCCAAGGCACCACGTGATTACCCGCACCACGCTGCCCGCACCGTGCGCAGTTGAGGGCCAGGCAAGGGTCATCAGGTAGCTGCCGATCGAGACCGCGCAGGCGAGCGCCTCACCCCCAGCAAGCAGCGCCGCGCCGCCGCAGTGGGCGTAGCACCAGATGCTGACAGACCCCTCCCAGCCGCGAGCGCCGAACAAGCGCGCCCCAAGGTAGAACAAGCTTCCCGTCAGGGCGGCCAGCACGCCAACCAGCACCAGGACCACTGGCAGCAGCACCACCGCAAACCCGGCCACTCGCGGGGCCAGAAGGTGCCTGTTGTATACCTCAGTCGAGACGTCCAGCGGATTCGGCGCCGTCAGTGCAAAGTAGGAAAGCGCCAGGGGAAAAGCGATAACGACCGCTGCTGCTGCAACAATCCACAGGAAGCTGAGCGGCTCCCGCAGCCCGCCGCTCGTCGCCATGCGGTCGAAGAACCGGGCCGGGGAAAATAGCAGCTCTCTCAAGGTATCCCAGAAGGCTCTGGAGGATGGCTGGCGTCCCAAATCCTC
Source organism: uncultured candidatus Brocadiaceae bacterium (assembly GCA_964473085.1). Lineage (GTDB taxonomy): Bacteria > Planctomycetota > Brocadiia > SM23-32 > SM23-32 > CAYYNS01. The sequence goes on along the minus strand of CAYYNS010000064.1, from coordinate 913 downwards.
CCAGCTCAGCAGAGCAGCGTTGTCGGCCAGAGGCAGCCTGGCGGGCCGTTCACGCATTTTCACCCTCGTCCCGCACGGTGATGCGGTGGAACACATCTTCCAGACTCGCCCGGCTCATTGTGAGCTCCCTGAGCGGCCACCCGTTGCGCGAGGCAAGCGCGAAAACCGCCTCCCGCACGTCCCGGCCTTCCGAGGCAACTATCACACAGACGTTCCATTGATCCCCATCCTCTACATGGACCTCCTGAACGCCCTCCACGGCGCGCAGGGCCCTGCGGATGACGTCAGCTTCCCCGCGTATCTCTGCCCTCACGGCTCCGCGCGCCATGCGCTGAGACAGGTTCTCCACGGTATCGTCGGCCACGATCCCCCCACGGTCAATGATCAAGACGCGCTTGCAGATGGCCTCAACCTCCTGGAGGATGTGCGTGGACATGAGGATGGTGTGGCGTTCGCTGAGCTGCTGGATGGTGCTGCGGGTCTGGCGTATCTGGTTGGGGTCCAGTCCGATGGTAGGCTCGTCCAAGATAAGGACGTCGGGATCGCCGAGCAGCACATCCGCTAGCCCCACGCGCTGGCGATAGCCCTTCGAAAGGGTCCGAACAACCTGTCGCCTGACTTCCATGACGCCGCACAGTTCCATGCACTGCTGAATCCTGCGCTTGCGGAGGCGACGCGGGACTCCTTTGAGCTCGGCCCGGAAGCGCAGGTACTCGCCTGCGCGCATCTCGCCGTAGAGCGGGTTGTTCTCCGGCATGTAACCAGCATGGCGGCGCACCTCGTCAGGCTCGTCCAGGATGTCATGGCCCGCCACGCGGGCCGTGCCCTCGGTGGGGGACAGGAAGCAGGTCAGCATGCGCATCGTTGTGGTCTTGCCCGCTCCGTTAGGCCCCAGAAGGCCGACGATCTCCCC
>CAYYNS010000063.1:2262-8010 GCA_964473085.1 uncultured candidatus Brocadiaceae bacterium | reverse complement strand
GTCGCCTGTCTGCTGCCAGACCTTGTAGATGCCCTCGTAGATCGAGTAGTTGGCGAACTGGCCGAAGTCGTAGGGGTGATGGTGATAGTAGACGCCGCCGTACTGGTCGAGCCGTCGCTCCACGTCGGCGATCAACTTCATGGCGCCTGCGAGGTATTTCGGGTCGCGCGTCAGCTCGTAGACGAACCCCAGGTTCAGGATGGGCCAGCCGTGCTCGCGGCCCGTGAGCGTGGTGGCGTTCCAGCGCTTCTCGATGAAGCGCAGGTTGACCTCTGCCTGGGCGATGGCTGCCTCGCGCGCGTCGGGGTCGCCGGTAAGGTAGTGGTAGAGCGTCATGCCGGTGATCCACATGTGCGAGGGATAGGTGGCGCCGCGGACGTGGTCCCTTGAATGCGGCGCGATCGCCCCGCAGCGCAGCGGGTCCTGGCTGTAGGAGATCGAGTCTATGTCAATCTGGTGGCGCACGCAGACACACGTGTCGGCGAAGCGGCCGGCGTCTTCGTTGCGCAGGGCCAGCAGGAACTGGCCGTAGAGCGGGTCCTCCTCGTGGTTCCATCCGGCGCCGCCGGGACCCCAGCGCCCCGCCTCCGTGTACAGGTCGCCCCAGTGGATCATGCCGGTGGAGCCGCCACAGCGGGGCACCCACATCAGCTTGGTCTCAAGGATCGGGTACCTGCGGTAGCTGGGCGGCATGATCTTGTCCATTTCCTCCACCCCGCTGTGCTGGTACCAGGCGAACGGAACCGTCACGGCTGGCCGGTGCTCCCAGCGGAACCAGTTCTTGTCGCACTCGACTGGGTTCACCTCCCCGGCGCCCTGGTGGAAGCAATAGACGATCTCGTGCCGCTTGCTCCAGCCCTGCATGTAGTGCAGGGGCTCGTTCATCTGGGGCACCACCCACAGGGCCACCTGGTCCTGGCTGCTTTCGATGATCTTCGGGTGGTTTTCGCCGAAGTTGCGCAGGAAGATCGTCGCCCCCTGCGTGCGGCCCTCGGCGCGGCCTGAAACGTCTATCCAGCTTCCAGCGCCGTATCGGACCGAAGGGTAATCGCGGATGTGAAAGTCCATCACCGAGAAGTCCTCGTTGAACGGTTCGGGGTCGGCGATCAGAGGCCCGTGGAAGTCCAGCGCCTTGCAAAGGGGCGTGCCGACGTGGATGGAGACGTTCTGGCGTATGCCGCCGATGGGCCGCGGGATGGTGTCGGCCCCGTGCATGAGCTGCCTCACGGCACGGGCGCTGTGCCTGCCCACGTTGAGTTCCTGCGCCAGCCTGAGGCTCTTGAGCTTCACGCCAGGAAGCGCGTCCTCGCGGTTGGTGAACTGATGCTCGATGAGCAGGTCGGGGAGCTTGTGAAAGATGCTCACGCGCAGGCGGAAGTCCAGCAGGGTCGAGCCGTCGGCAGCCGTGTGCTTGCCGCTCAACCGCACCGTGGTGCGCACAGGCCCCGCGTGCTCGACCTCGGCCCTGTAATCGCTCGCCAGCGATGCCAGATACTGCTTGCCCTGCTCGTCTTCCACGATGATGTCGCTCGGGTCGCCGTCGCGGATCACCGGCTGGCCATCCAGGGCCGCCCCACGGACGATGGCAAAGCGGCGGCGGTCGAAGCGCACGGAGAGCCTCCTGTTCGCTACCACGATCTCGTCGTCGTTCTGCCGGACGCGTACGTCGCCCCTCGCGGGACGTGCGGGGACGCCGAAGCGCACGCGGTAGACGGCCCGGGTGAGTGGCGGCGCAGCGGGCACGTCGGCCGGCATCTCGACGAGCGCCCATTTCACCGAGCCGTCGGGCCAGTGCGCCAGCGCGGTGGCCTGGACCGGGTGGGGCTTGCCAGCCGAATCGAATGCCCTCACTGTGGAGACGTCCACGAGGCCGCCCTGCGGCAGGCTGACGCCCATCGCAACCGGCGCGTTGACGTAAGCGATGTCCGATCCGGTGGAGACCCGGAACTCAAATCCCTCCTTCACGAGCTTGTTCGCCGCGCGCGGAGTCATCAGCGTTTCTCCCTTCCACAGAGTTCCTGTGCAACCTTTCAGCCTGACAGGCAACCGTTGCCGGCAGGCGCATGCGCAGGACGGCGCAGCACAGGCGAAACAACCTACCGGCAGCCTACACATTCTATCAAGTTCCAGAGGATTGACGGGCGAAGCGCCCAATGGCTTGACAGACTGTGAGCTGGCGATGTAGCATCACTCGCATTCATCTGGGCGCCGGCCGATAGCGCGGGCCCTGGTAGGAGATCCTCTGATGCTCTGCCCTGCATGTGCGGACCGCGACATGTTCGTGCTCGAATTCGAGCACGTGGAGATAGACTACTGCTACCGATGCGGAGGGGTGTGGCTCGACTCGGGGGAGCTGGAATTGATCGCACGCCGGGCGGGTGCGCTCGAGATGCGGCTGCTTGAAGCCCTTGAAAAGGGTGAAGCAGAGCGGGCCTCCGGAGCGCCCCGCAGGCGCTGCCCGGTCTGCCGCAAGCTGCTGGTGCAGGTCGTGGCGCAGACGGACCCGCCCATTACGCTCGACAGGTGCCCGGCCGCGCACGGCCTGTGGTTTGACTGGGGGGAGCTGGGCGGCGTGGTAAGGGCAGCCGGCGCCCAATCGGACAACCTGCTGGCGCGATTCCTGGCAGGGATCGAGGCAGGTGCGCAAGCTCAAGCACAGTAGAACAAGGGAGAAGGGCTCATGGACGAGATCATGCTTGCCCTCACCGGGGCGGCCGTGGCGCTGCTGATTGCTGTAGCCATCGTCGTCGTTGTGATCCTGTGGGTCGTGGGCACCTACAACGGCCTGGTGCGCCTGCGCAACGCGGTCAAGAACGCCTGGGCGCAGATTGACGTCCAACTGAAGCGCAGGCACGACCTGATCCCCAATCTGGTTGAGACGGCAAAGGGCTACATGAAGTTCGAGCGGGAGACTCTTGAGGCCGTCACGAAGGCCCGCAACCTTGCCGTCCAGGCCGCTGGAGCGGGCGAGGCGTCCCGCGCCGAACAGGGCCTCAGCAGCGCCCTGGGGCAGTTCTTTGTGGTCGTGGAGCGCTACCCTGAGCTGAAGGCAAACCAGAACTTCCTGATGCTCCAGGAGGAACTTGCCTCCACGGAGAACCGCATCGGCTTCGCTCGCCAGTTCTACAACGACCAGGTCATGCGGTACAACATCCGCATCCAGGTGTTCCCGGCGAGCGTGATCGCCGGCATGTTCAAGTTCACGCTGATGGAGCTTTTCGAGCTGCAAGTGGCAGAGGAGCGGGAGGCGCCCAGGGTGCAGTTCTGAGATGCGGCTGCCCGCGTGGCCCGCAAGTGGCGGAGCGTGAGACCAGATGTGGGAAGCGATCCGCGCCAACAGGTGGCGTTCGGCCCTCCTCATAGCAGTGCTTGCGGGCCTGCTCGTCGCACTGGGGTATGTGATGGCGGCGGCGATCCATCCCGCGGCAGGGCCCGCCGGCGTCGTCCTGGCACTCCTGATCTGGCTGATCCTTTTCCTGACGGCTGTTGTCGGGGGCAAGCAGGTACTGCTCGGCAGCGTCCATGCCTGCCAGATCCAGCACGACGACCACCCCATCCTGTTCAACGTGGTCGAGGAGATGACCATCGCCTCCGGCCTGCCGAGGATGCCGCTTGTCTACATCATGGACTGCGACGCGCCGAACGCCTTCGCCGTGGGCAGCGAGAAACACTCGGCGGTAGCCGTCACCACGGGGCTGCTCATGCGGCTCAGCCGGGACGAGCTCCAGGGCGTGGTCGCGCATGAGATCGGCCACATCAAGAACCACGACACGCAGTTCATGACCGTGGCCGGGGTCATGGTGGCGGCGATCGTGCTCATGTCGGACGCCTTCGTGCGGGGCGTGTTCCGCTCCAGCCGGGCTGTGCGGCGCTCCTCGCGCAAGGGCGGCGGGGGCCACGTCCTGATCATCGTGGTGGCCCTTGTGCTGGCGATCCTGGCTCCGCTGCTGGCGCAGCTCCTTTACTTTGCCTGCTCGAGGCGCCGCGAATACCTGGCAGATGCTTCCTCGGCCTCCTTCACGCGCTACCCGGAGGGCCTTGCATCGGCGCTGGAGAAGATTTCGGCCGCCGCCAGCCACATGGACCACGTCAACAGGGCAGTGGCGCCGATGTTCACGGTCAACCCGCTCAAAGGCTCTACGGCGCACAGCCTCTTCAGCACCCATCCTCCCACGAAAGACCGCGTCCGCGTCCTGCGCTCGATGGCGGGGGGCGCCGACTTTGCGGCCTACGAAAAGGCATACGCCGGAGTGAGCGGCCAGCCCCTCATCGGACAGCGAACGCTGGCGGAATCAAGGCCAGTGGGCATCCGGCCGCCCTCAGCGGAGCCTGAGGAGGCCGACCTTGTCAAGGCAAGGGAGGCAGTGGACATCCTGCACCGGCTGGATGGGATGCTGTTCCTGACATGCGCCTGCGGGCTGAAGATGAAGGTGCCGCCCACGTTCGAGATGAGCGAGGTCCGCTGCCCCCGGTGCTCAAGGACGCTGCCGATCACGACGGCAGCCCTCGCCACCGCCGTGTCCGAAGGCGCCCCCGACCTGCTGGAGGAGGCCGACCGTCAGCCTGCCCCGCCGCCGGCGGTCATCGAGCACAGGGCTGGTCAGTGGACCTCATTCAGGTGTTCATGTGGCCGGACGATGCAGCTCAGCCCCAACTTCCGCCTCGCGCAGGTACGCTGCCCCGCGTGCAGGCGCTTCACGAGCGTGAGACGGGTGTGAAACTGCGCGAACTGGGGGTCGCCTATCCGCAGGTGAAACTTCCCGCCCCGCCAGACCGCTTCAGGAGATGCCGAGGGCGGCGTTGATCTCGCCCTGGTAGGCTTCTACCTGGAGGTCCTCGACCTCCCGGAGGGTGACCTTCCGTGCGAGCCTGTCAGACTCAAAGACTGCCAGCGCAATCGCCTCGGCCTTGTAGCCCTCCAGGCCGTCCGTCTCTACCTGTCCCCTGCCCTGCACGGCCTCGATGAACTGGTGAAGCTCGATGGCTATCCCGTCGGTGATCCCTTTCGGGAATAGCCTCTCCTTTTCTTCAGGGCTGAGCGAGTCGGCGTGGGCCTTGACGAGCTGCTCCATGGTCATCTGCTGCTTGTCGCTTTTCAGGCCACTGTCCCACGCGATGCTGCCATGGTCGCCGTATAGGACGTTCTTGCCAAGGGCTTCTCCGAGTGCGGCGCTGGTGCTAACCCATAGGCCGAGCGCGCCGCTCTCGAACTCAAGGATAGCCATCGAGGTATCCTCGACATCCACTGGTATGCGTCCGGTGCGGGCCTCGGCGTTTTCGTACCGGAAAGGATTGAAGGCCCGAACGGATGCGCTGACCGCCGCCACGGGTCCGAGGATGTAGCGGAACAGGTCGCAGTAATGCACCCCGCCGTCGAGCGTCCACCCTGCTCCGGCCTGGAGCTTGTGCTCGCGCCAGCCCCAGTACCAGACGCGCTCACGCACCTGCAGCCAGTAGATCATGCGCACCTGGCCGATCATGCCGCCCTGGACCGCCCAGCGGATGGCGCGGTGCTGTGGACTGAGCCGGTAGTTCTCCGCAACGTGGAGGATGCGGCCTGCCTTCCGGGCCGCCTCCAGCATCTTGCGCCCGGCCCGCAGGGTGATGGCAAGCGGCTTCTCGATCGTCACGTGCTTGCCGGCCTCCAGGCAAGGAACCGCCACGGTGTGGTGATCGGAATGAAGAGTGCAGATGTCGGCGGCGTCGAACCGGACCGTGCCGCCGAGCAATGCCTGCACGTTGTCGAAC
>CAYYNS010000063.1:0-2162 GCA_964473085.1 uncultured candidatus Brocadiaceae bacterium | reverse complement strand
AAATGGCGGAGAGGGAGGGATTCGAACCCTCGGAAGGGCCTAATCGCCCTTCAACGATTTAGCAAACCGTCGCTTTCAGCCGCTCAGCCACCTCTCCGCCTGATGGCCCCTGCGCTGCCACTAATGTAGTGCACGGCACCGGCCAAGTCAACCGGCCGCCCTCATGGCAGATGGAGCTTGAGGCCCGCCCTATAGCGGCGTAGAATTGCGCAAGCGCCCGCTGCCAGCATTCACGCCCCGGCCGAGGCCACGCGATGAAGCAGACGCTGATGGTGATCGAACTTTTCCGCTCCATCCAGGGGGAGTCCACCTGGGCGGGACTGCCCTGCGCTTTCGCGCGGCTTGCCGGGTGCAACCTGCGGTGCTCCTACTGCGACACGCGCTACGCATCCGAAGAACCGGGCGACGAGATGACTGTAGAGCACGTGCACGCTGTGCTGAAGGGCATGGCTACGAAGCTTGTCTGCATCACGGGCGGGGAGCCCCTGCTTCAACTGGCCGCCCCTGCCCTTGCCGGCCTGCTGCTGGATTCGGGCCACACGGTCCTGGTGGAGACCAACGGGACGCTGGACATCTCGCGGTTGCCTGCGGGGGCGATCCGCGTGATGGACGTGAAGTGCCCCGGCAGCGGGGAGTGCGGAAAGGCCCTGATGAGCAACCTTGAGGGGCTGGGGCAGCGCGACGAGGTGAAGTTCGTCCTGTGCAACCGGCGCGATTTCGACTGGGCGGCGGATTTCGTAAAGCGCCATGCGCTGACGGGCTGCTGCCAGGTGCTGTTTGCGCCCGTGACGCCCCATCCGCCCGAGGGCTCGGCGGCACCCGATGCAGCCACGCCGCGACGCCTCGCGCAGTGGATCCTTGACAGCGGCCTCGGCGTGCGGCTCCAGCTTCAGCTACACAAGATCCTGTGGCCTGACAGGACGCGCGGCGTGTGAAGGCCTGACGAAAGGGATGCTCGGTGGTCAGGCACCCCGCAGGTTCTCTGAGACCTCCTCGGCCGGGAAGAGTTCCGCCAGCCGGCGATGCTCCCCCTCTCCGAATGGCCCGACGATGGCCAGGTGAGCGTTGTCGGCGCTGAAGACATCTGCCATCACCTCATGCAGTTGGTCACGGGTGAGGCTTTCCTGGCGGGCAGCGAACTCCTCCGGTGTCATGAGGGTTTCGGGGCTGATGAGCACCTCCTGCTTGCCCAGCCAGTCCGCGAGCTGGTCAGGGCGGTCACCGAGGATTTCCATCCCGCACCGCACGCCCTCCTTGTAGCGGTCCAACTCGTCGACGTCCACCCCCTTGTGTCTAAACTCCTCGACGACGGACAGCGTGGCGCCGACGGCCTCCACGAGGTTGCCCGTGTCCACGCTCAGGCCCACACTCACGGATCCCGTGTCGGAGTATCCAACGGGGAAGGCCCATATCTCGTAGACCAGGGCGCGGTCTTCTCGCACGTGGGTGAAGAGCCGCGAGCTCATCCCGCCGCCCAGGATGTGGCTCAGCGCCAGGACGGCGCCGAAGCGGTCATCTGCGAAGCTGTATGCGCGATAGCCCAGCTCCACGTCCACCACGGGCGCTTTCTCCGTTATGCGGTAGAGGGAACGCGCCCGCCGGCGCGTCACCTCCGCCGGCAGGATATCAGGCACCCCGCGGCCCGCTGGCAAGGCGCCGAAGGTTTCAGCCAGGGCGCTGCATACCTCGTCAAAATCGAACGCCCCGGCCAGGGACACCACTGTGTTCTCTGGAATGAAGAACCGCTCGTAGCAGGCCCGGACCAGCGAGCGGTCGAAGCCCCCCAGCGTGCTCACGTTCCCCCTCGTGCCGAGCTCATCGAGCTGCTCTTTGAACAGCAGGCTGTAGGCGAGCTCAGAGGCGCTTATGTTGCGCTGGCGCTCGTCCCTGAACTCGGCGATTTCCTGCGCAACGATCTTCTTCTCGTGCTCGACCTGGCGCTCGTCAAAGAGCGGGTGAAGGAGAACGTCCGTCAGGATGTCAAGGGCGGCCCGCCAGTACTTCCTGTGCACGCCGACGTAAACCTCGAGGGATTCCAGGTGCGTGCTGGCGTCCAGCACGCCGCCCAGGTCCTCCACCGCTCTCATGATGGCGTTGGAGGTGGGGAAGCGGCTGGAGCCCTGGATGATCATGTGCTCCAGGAAGTGCGTGAGGCCGACGTG
>CAYYNS010000062.1:0-8029 GCA_964473085.1 uncultured candidatus Brocadiaceae bacterium | reverse complement strand
GTGAACATCCCGGCCATCCTGCTGGCTGCCCGCATGGTGAGCAGCTACCCGGACGGCGTCAGGCACCAGGGCTACGAGATCTACGAGCAGCTCCAGGTCGGGGCAGAAGCGTGCGTGGAATGTGAGAAGTGCGTTGAGAAGTGCCCCGCCGCCCTGCCCATCCCGTCGCTGCTGAAGGAGGCGCGCCAGGTGCTGGAGCGCAAGTGATCTTTGACTGGCCAGGGACAGAGAGGGTGTCCTCCATGGCCACCTTTCTCGTGTGCCGGGCGTGAACATGGCAACAGGTGAACCAAGCAGCATGGGGGCGGGCGGCATTCGGGTGAGGCCGGTGGCCTCGCCCGCAGACCTCATGCGCTTCATCAAGCTCCCGCTGCGGCTTTACAGGGGCGATCCAAACTTCGTGCCCCACCTGATCTCAGAGCGCAGGCGCTTCTTCAGCCAGGCCAACCCGCTCTTCGAGTTCACAGAGGTGCACTACCTCCTGGCACGAGACGAGCACGGCAAGGTCATCGGGCGCCTGAGCGCACACATCAACCGCCGGCACAACGAGTTCTGGAATGAGAAGACTGGGTTTTTCGGCTTCTTCGAGTGCGCCGGGCGGGTCGAGGTGGCCCGCGCCCTGATGGAGGCAGCAGAGGCCTGGCTGCGCCAGCGCGGGATGACGGCCGTACGGGGCCCCTTCAACTTCTCCACAAACGAAGAGTGCGGCTTCCTGGCCAAAGGTTTCGACAGCCCGCCGGTGCTGATGATGCCTTACACAAAGCCCTACTACCTCGAGTTCATGGACAGGCTCGGCTACAGGCGCGTCAAGGACCTGTTCGCCTATTACTATGAGTACGGGGGCTACATCCCCGAATACCTGGTGCGCCTCAGCAGCCGCGTCCAGGACCGCACGGGCGTGACGGTGCGCACGATCCAGAAAAAGAACTTTGAGGAGAGCGTGGCAAAGGTCATGCAGATATACAACTCCGCCTGGGCGCGCAACTGGGGTTTCGTCCCCATGACCGAGGCGGAGTTCCGCTACATGGCTCAGGAACTCAAGCCGATCCTGGATCCCGCCATAGCGCTGATCGCCGAGAAGGACGGCAGGCCTGTCGCCTTCTCGCTGAGCCTGCCCGACTACAACGTCGTGCTGCGCAAGATGCGGGGCCGCTTCCTGCCGCTGGGGTGGTTGCACTTCCTGCTGGGCCGGCGCTCCATTGACCGCATCCGCATCATCATACTGGGGGTGATAGAGCAATACCGCAATCAGGGCATAGACATCCTGCTCTACTACGATACCTTCCGCAATGGCCTGCCGCGCGGATATCGAAGCTGCGAGATGTCCTGGGTGCTGGAGGACAACGTACGCATGATCCGCCCCATCGAGCGCATGGGAGCCAGGCACTACAAGACCTACCGCATCTACGAGAAGGCGCTATGAAGGTCCTCATCACGGGCGCCAACGGCTTCGTGGGCAGCCACATCCTCGACGCGCTGCTCGAGGCAGGCGTCGCCGTCAGGATACTGCTCCGCAAGACCAGCAACACGCGCCTTATTCAGCACCACCTGCCGCACGTCGAGGTCCACTACTACGCAGGCATAGACAGCCCAGCAGGGCCCCAGGAGGCAATGCGAGGCGTCGAATGCGTCGTGCACTGCGCCGGCAAGACAAAGGTCCTGCGCATCCGGGAGTACTACGAAGCCAATCAGCACGGCACCAGGAACGTCGTGGAGGCCGCCAACCGCCACGGGGGTTCCCTGCGGCACCTCATCCTGATCTCAACTCGGGCCGTCAGCGGGCCCTCCACCAGGGATAACCTGAGCCGGGAGGATGCTACGCCGGCGCCCGTCTCGGAATACGGGAAAAGTAAGCTCCTCGGCGAGCGGGAGGTGACCGGCGCTTGTGAGGTGCCCTACACAATCCTGCGGCCCTCGGCCGTCTACGGGCCGCGCGACAGCGACTTTTTGCACGCCTTCCGCGCCGTGCGCGCGCGTTTGATGCCGCTCTTCGACGGCGGGCGGCAGGAGATCAACCTCGTCTTCGCCCGTGACGTGGCCAGGGCCGTGTTGCGCGTGATGTGCGAGCCGAAGGCGTCGGGCAAGATCTATAACGTCGCTTCGCCGCAGCGCTCGACCACCCGCGAATTCCTCGAAGAGATCGCACGTCAGATGCACGTGCGCGCGCTGCCCCTCTACCTGCCGAGCGCCGCGCTCTACCCCGTCTGCCTGGCCCAGGAGGCCGTCTCGCGCCTCAGGGGCCGCCCCAGCATCCTGAGCCGCCAGAAGTTCCACGAGCTGCGCGCACCCGGCTGGGCCTGCTGCAGCGAGCGCATCCGCCAGGACATGGGCTTCGTGGCTGACACACCACTGAGCGACGGCCTGCGCCAGACCATTGCCTGGTACGAGCAGCAGGGGTGGCTATGAACGCCTGCGCTGCCGACCTGCCCGAAGCAGCCGTGGGGCCTACCGGAACGTCACTGTGCCGAAGTGCGTGGGCACGTGGAAGTTCGCGTACGGGATGGACCAGGCGTCCATCTCCGGGTAGGCCCGGGTGGCACTCAGCGCCTGACGCTGCCGGCAGATGTTGAGGCCCCACGTGTCGCCCGCCTTCGGGGCGCCGACGCCGAGCGCCTCGTAAGGAATCACGAATTCAACGACGTACTGGGTCGCACCGATGCTCACCCTGGACTCCCACCGCGCATCCCACTTGGTGTCGCCCCACTGTCCATGCTCCGGGCCGCCGATGGCATCGAACTGGACGCCGCCCAGGTTGACGGCGAACTGGTGGTAGGTCGAGCGGTCGAAGTCGGCGTCAACGAACACCTCAATGTCGTCGTCGCGCCAGATCTCACCATCGCGTTCGCGCGGCTGCAGCGTGATGGCCCCCGGGTCGGGCTCGTCCCCTACGACGGCAATATAGAGCGCCCTGTGATCGTAAGCCAGCAGGAACTTCGTCTCGTGCTCCGCGTTGCCGCGCCCGCGATAATCCACAAAAGCGCCGTTCCACTGCGCCGCGCCGTACTCTGCCTCGCCGACCACGCCGTCAATGACGGGACTGCGCTCAACCTGCGCGACCGCCGCCTGCCTGCGGATGAGCGGCTGGAGGCGGCAGGAAATGTCTGCAATCCTCCTGCCTTCCACAAGCAAAGTGCTCCGGAACTCGGGCACGGGCACGAGGTGCTTGCGGTCGAAGCGCGCAACGGCCTCCAGGACAGCCTCGCCCTGCGGAGCGACGTTGATGGCGCCGTCGGCCGGTTCAACCTCCCAGCCCGTGCCGGCCACACCCCATGCGTAGCGGACCTGGAGGGCCTTGTCGAAGGGGTTGTGCAGCGTGCGGCTGAGCACCACGCGGTCCGCCTCGGCCGGCAGCTCGAACCCAGGGAAGGTGAGGGCCTCAGAGAGCTGTGCATAGCCAGCCTTCATGTCCACCGTCACCACGTCGTCCGGCAGCACAGCGCCCTGCACGTCCACCACTACGCTGCGCGCCGCCGCCGGCTCCACCGTAGTCACCATGAAGTGGTGGAAACCGCCTAAGCCTCCCGCCGGTGCGCCCGCTCCCCCCGTCACGTAGTACTGCACCCCGTCCCTGACGCCGTAGTTCACGAACTGGTGGTCATGGCCTGCGAACACCACGTCCACGCCGTGCTTCGCAAGGAGCGGGTGCACGGTTTCGTCCCAGCCGCTTTCAGCCATGCCTCGAGGAGCAGCCCAGAGGGGCTGGTGGAGGAAGACGAAGGTGTGCCGGGCGCCCCCGTGGCGCTCCAGGTCAGCCGCAAGCCAGTCAAGCTGCACGCCGACGATCCTGCCCGCTTCGCCTTCGCCCTGCTCCTCAGAGCTCAGGACGATAAAGTGGTCGCCCTTGTGGTCAAATGAGTAATACGTGGGGCCGTGGCGCTCCATGTAGATGCGGCGGCTTTCTTCGCTCCAGATGTCATGGTTTCCCGGGACCAGGTAGACGCGTGGCCGCAGCGCCGAGGTGACCCGGTCAAATTCTTCCCACTCCCTGAGGATCAGCTCGCGGTCGTCGGTGTAGCCGAGGATCAGGTCGCCGACGATCACGACGAAGTCCGGCTGCGGCGCAAGGGCATTGATGAGCCTGATGTTGTCACGGTAGGCCTGGGGCTGGACGACAGGCTCGCCGGAGCGGTTATCGCCCAGCGTGACGAACGAATAGGCCCCGTGAGCGTGTCTCTGTGTAGCCGCGCAACCGGCCGCCACCACAAGGACCGCTGCCACCCATACTACGAGCCGTCTTGCCGACATCTTCTTGATCCTCCATTCAGCCTCTGGACCCCCTTACCGCAGACAGCCAGCCGGGTCAACTGGCAGTCGCTCCCACGCCCGGGAGGCAATCCACTGCGCGCGCCGCACAACCTGGGCCTGCGCATCCGCGATCGGCGGCTCACCGACGCGCCACCCGTAGGCAGCCGTCCAGACGATGCCCTCGGCATGGCCCACACCGGTCGGCGAGGGCCCCTCACCCCAGGATGTGCCCAGCAGGCCGAGGCAGCCGAACTTCCTTACGGAACGGGCGTAGTGAAGGACATTCTCTTCAGTGGACCACGGGCTGCCCGTGACCTGCTCGAAGCCTGCCTCTTTCCACCGCCCGAGGCGCGAGTATTCGACCGTGGACGGGTCGTACTCGTAGTCGTTCAGCACCAGGTCCCTGGGCAGGTGCTCGACTGCCCACTGCCGGTCGTCCAACCACCCGAGCGGGTCGCCTTCAGTGCGGAACAGCATGTCGTTCCAGATGGCAGCCACCGTGCCGTGCTCCTTCAGCACGCCGTGCAGGAAACTGACGGCCTGCACGAACACTTCGTGATTGGGCTTGCTGCGGCAGCACGGGCACGCCGCCGAGAAGTGCCCCATCTCGTCGTAGCCGACGTTCACCCAGCGCGGTCCAAAGATGTCGGCGAGCCGCCCCAGCAACTGCGAAGCCACCCGCGCCTCGGCCTTCTGCGAAGCCGGGCACAGAACGCGTGGCCCGCCGTAGCCCGGCACAATCTCGATGTGCACCGTTTTGAGCAGGCGGGCCATCTCACGCAGGCGGCCTTCGGCAACGGCGTCCTCGGCTGGCTCGACGCCCTCGATCGGCACGTCGAACCTCACAGCCGCCGGCGCGAAGTGGAGCATCAGAGCATTCAACTTCAGCCGGGCCATTACGCCAGCGGCAAAGCGGCGCACGGTCAGGTCCCAGTCCTTGCCGGCCGGCAACAAGAGCATGCCCCGCAACGCGATGTCCGGCTCGTCCTCAATGGCGCAGCAGGGCGCACGCAGGGCGCCGCCCTCCCGGTAGAGCAGGTCCAGCAGCGTTTGAAGGCCGTAGTGAATCCCCTGGGCGGAGCCGCTCACCACAATCCCGTCAGGGTCAACCTCGAGCCGGTAGCCTTGAGGCGAACCGCCTTCAGGCCGGAGGCGAAGCTGGATGCCGGGCCCCGCGCGCTCGCCTGCCCCAAGCTTCAGCCCATGCTCGACCTCAAGCTGGTGGGCGAAGAGTTTTGCCTCGGCATCGGCGCCGCCCGCCCGCAACACGACCTGCGGGCCAAGCACCAGAGACCCAGCCGAGCGGACGAGCTGCTTCGGCCTTGGCAGAAGGCGCGCCAAGACGTCCTCAGCGCTCTGGCCAGAGGAAGTGAAGCGCTGCCTCTGCGCCAGCGAAAGCACTGCCCGGTGGACCGGCTCGATCTCCGCCGGCACCGAGCCGAAATCGAGAGGGCAAACCACGTGGAAGGCGAAAAAGTTCTCTAGCACGCCATAGGGCGCCAGCACGACCTCTGGCGAGTAGCCGCTGAATTCGCCATAAGGACCAGCCACGTAGCGGTGCAGCTTGTGAATGCCCCTGAAGGTGAAAACGACTGCATGTGCGCGGGCATGATCGAGGAAGGCGCCCCAGGGCTCCGAAGGCACAACGGCACGGCAGTCCAGGTCGTCATACGCAGGCAACCACAGCGCGTCAGCACCCCCCAGAGTCGGCACGACGAAGGATGTCTGTGCCCGGTCCGAGTCAGTGTTCCAGACGAAGAAGTGCTCCAGTTGGAGCCGCCTTGGCTCGTTGCCGAGGTTCGTGAGGCGCGTTCTGTAGTGCAACACGCTGCCCCGGGCGGGCAGGAAGAACTCCTTCTCGAACCGCACGCCCTGACCTTCCTGGCAGGTTGCCAGGCGCACCCCCGCCTCTGTCTGCTGAATGATCGGCTCCCGCACGGGCACCTTCTCGTAGCCGAGCACATTCGCCGACAGAACGCCGGACCAGCCGTCGCGTTCGGTCCCACCTTTGACCCAGGTCGTGATGCCGTAGGGGAGCTTGCTGCGCGCAGCCAGGCCAAAGCGGCGCTCGGAAAGCATGTTGCGCCCGCTGGCCAGGTCAACGAGCTTCAAGGCCCGGGCGTCGAGGCCCGTCAGCACCTCCACGCTTATGCTGCCGTTGGCCATACGGTGGCCGGCTTGCCTGCCGACGCCAAAGGTTTCGATGGTTGCTTGCACATCTTGCTCCTTCGCAAGGCTGCGTGCGGCGCACGCGCTGCTTGACGGTGCGCCAGAATGAGAAGGATAACCAGGCCCGGACGCTCAGGCGGACTCCGCGCAGAGAAGCTCTTTGAGGCGCTGATGGAACAGGAAGATGCTCACGCCGTCAGCACCTCCAAGGCGCACAGCAGCCATCGTGTCGCGGATGCCCGGATCGTCCCACCAGATGATCGGCGCGAGCGATTTCGCCGGCCCGATGAGCGCGCGGGCGCGGGCAGTCTCCACACGCACTGCCTCAGATGAGACCCCGCGCGTCAACAACTCATCGGTGCTACTGAACCTCTCGCCAGGCAGCCCTACGAGCTCCAGCACCCAGGCGGGATCGGGGCAGTTGCGCGACCACGAGGCGATGGCGTGGATCTCAGTGTTGACCGGCGCAACGCCGCCGCGCTCCGAACAGTTGCGGTAGAGCATCGGCGCGAACAGGTCCACGTGCTCCGCCAGCGCGTGATAGTCCTGTCCAACCAGGGCTGACAGACACGGGGAGAAAAAGTAGCCACCGAACAGCTTCCGCTGCCCACGAACCACACGCGAGATCTGACCGATGAAATCGGTGATCACCGCGCGCCGGAAGGCAAGCCAGTCCACGATGCCGGGGGCTGTGGCGAACCGCCCCACAACAGCCAGCGCACTGCCCGCCACAGCGGACGCGAGCGGTGCGTCGCCGGAAGACAGCGCCTGATGCAGGCCCGTGACATCGCGCTTCATCCTGGCGAAATCAAGGCCGAGGCGGTCAGCCGCCTGCACGCAGTGATCGCAGAAGCAGGTGCAGAAGGCATCCAAACCTGAGGCTGGAGATGCAAAGCGCGCCCCGTCGCAGAAGACCCCCTCAACCTGCTCACGCGAGGCCGCCCGGCGATATCTGTCCAAGCTCGCCGCACGGACCTCGGGGTTGTTGGGACATCCCGAACCGAACCACTTCTGACGGTTCCCCCCGACGTCCACGCACAACAGCTCAGGGGCGCCCGACGGCGGGTTGAACGTGCCGAGGCATGCCCAGGGCTCCAGGCCCTGCTGCCGGGCCTGTGCCTGAAGCGCCGGCTCGTCACCAGTCGTCACGGCGTCGAACCCGTGAGCCGCCAGCCAGCGCAGGTCTGCCTCCGGCGCCTCGACCTTCGAGTAGAAAATGCCCAGTTTCATGGATCCCCGATCCCCCGCCGACTCGGCAGACCGCGATGGCCACTCTTACGGGCACCACACAGGCCTCTGCCGCCGGCGATGTAACCCTTCCCTACTGTTGACATATGGGAAGCCCCGACATTATAGGCACCTCGGCCCGGCAGTCAAAAGAAAGCCAGAAGCACTTCCAGGACTACGGAAAAAGCCCGGTCTGCGTGCTGCCCGGCCACGGATGCCGCAGGGCAGCCGCGGCAAGGCAAAGCGCCCTGCGGGGGGACGGGCACTTTATTCCCATGAAACCGCCCGCTTCAGCCCGTATACTATGCGCCCTGTCCTGCCCAAGCGCGCACACGCTTGGGCGCGGGCCTAAGTGGTGCCGTTTGGCTGCCGCTCGATGTCCCTGGGC
>CAYYNS010000061.1:0-8092 GCA_964473085.1 uncultured candidatus Brocadiaceae bacterium | reverse complement strand
CAGTTGACGGGGGCGTCCCTGCGGTAGGCCAGACCCGCCTGGTAGACCTTCAGGAACACCCACTGGGTCCACCTGTAGTATTCGGGCGAGCTGGTGTCCACCTCGCGCTCCCAGTCGTACTCGACCCCGAGCGACTGGATCTGGCGCTTCATGGCGGCGATGTTCCGGTCGGCCCAGGCGCGCGGGTGGATGCCCCGCTTGCGCGCGGCGTTCTCCGTCGGCAGCCCGAACGAGTCCCAGCCCATGGGCGTGAGCACGTTGTAGCCCTGCATCATCTTGTAGCGGGCCACAACGTCCCCGATGATGTAGTTGCGGCCGTGGCCGACATGCAGCGTGCCAGAGGGGTAGGGGAACATGACCAGGCAGTAGAACTTCGGGCGCCGGTCCATGTCGCGGGCGCAGAAGGCCCCCTCGCTTCGCCAGTAATGCTGCCAGTACCGCTCGATCCTCGCCGGCTGGTAGGGAATCTGGGCCATGCCTGGACTGGTCTCCGGACCTGTGCAAGAAGGCTGCGCCGACAACGGGGCAGGGGACTGATTATATCCAGCATCCGGCACGGTTCAAACGAGACGGCAGAGGTGCGAACGCATAGTGCTGAGTCTTTCCTGAATGCTGGCTGCCCACGCCATGCCGCTGTCTGCTGCCTGCTGCCGTGTTATACTGTGAGCGCGAACTGTGGCGAAGGCAACTGGGCAGAATGGCGCACGGACCGTTCACATGGGTGCGCGACAGCAGATAGTAGGCTTCGACGTCGGCAACACCTCGACGAAGGCGGCGGTCTTGAGCGCCCGCGGCGCTGAGCCTGTCCTGTCCGTTCCCACCGAGCCGGTAGGGACGCTTGCAGTGAGGCTCGGCGAGGGGCTGCGTGCCTGCGGGCGCGTGCTGCCGCCGGGCGTGCGGGGCGTCGCCTCTTCGGTGTGCCCGGAGGCGAATGGGGCACTGCAGGCGTTCTGGCGCAGCAGCGCTCCGGGTGGGGACCTGCGCATTTTCGGGACCGACCTGGCGGTGCCCATCCCGACGCTCGTGCGCGAGCCGGACCGCGTGGGCACTGACCGGCTGCTGTGCGCGCTGGGGGCGCGCAGGGCTGCCGGCGCTCCGTGCGTGGCCGTGGGCGCGGGCACGGCGATCACGGTGGACCTTGTGGACGCCGAGGGGCGGTTTGCGGGCGGGGCGATTGCCCCCGGCTTTGCCCTCTCGGCGCACGCCCTTCACGAGGGCACCGCTTGCCTGCCGCTCATCGAGCCTTCCGCCCCCCGTGGAGCCGTGGGACTCGATACGGTCGAGGCGATCCGGAGCGGCATCTACCAGTTCTGCCGCGCTGGCGTGGCAGCGCTCGTGGAGCGGATGGGGGCGCAGGCTGGGGGCCCCATCCGCGTCGTGGTGACAGGGGGCGACGCGCCCCTCCTTTTGCCGCTGGAGGTGGCCGTGCCCGTCCTCCACGTGCCCGAGTTGATCTTCCTGGGCATGGCCGAGGCGCTTGGGCTTTGCTCCTGAGGCACCGGGGGCATGCCCCGCATGCTCAGCGCCCTGCCCAGTAGGTGCGATGCTCCTGCAGCGCCGATAGCAGCGCCTCGACGTTCTCCAGGGGCGTGGGCGGATAGATGCCGACCACCATCTCCAGTCCGCCCGCCGGCGAGCCGAGCTTCAGGACCTCCTCGCGCACCAGCTCGCGCACGTCCCCGGGCGAGCCGTAGGGGAGGACCTTCTGGCGGTCAATGTCAATGCGGATGCAGACGCGCCCCTTGACCTCTCGGGCGATGTCGTCAATGCCGTTAACCAGGTCCTGGGGGTTGACGATGCTCACGCCCGACTCGATTATCTGGTCCATGATGTCCATGATGTAGCCGTCGTGGTGCATGAAGACGTGGGCGCCGGCGCGGCGCGCCGGCAGGAACAGGCGCTTGTAGGTGGGCATGAGCCAGCGGCGGAAGTGCCTGGGGCCGAGCATGCTGGCCGTCTGCGTCCCCAGGTCGTCGGCGGCGCTCAGCAGGTCAATGCCCGCCTGGAGGTATGGGCGGATGGCGCGCTCCCAGTAGCTGGCCACGACCCCCACGAGCCGGTCCAGGCGCGGGTCAAGCGTGGCGACGTCCAGCATGAAGTTGTTGAACCCGCGCAGGTAGTAAAGGCGCATGAAGAAAAAGCCGTGCTCGGTGCTGTAGGAAGCCACCTGGCCGCGGGCGCGCGCATCCTGGAGCTCCCTGCGCTCCTTCTCGCCGAACTCTGGCGGAGAGGGCGGCCTCCAGGACTCCATGGCCTCCCAGTCGGCAAGCGGGTGGCCGATGACCTGCCCGCAGAAGCCGTCGAACTCCCAGGCCCACGTGCAACCCCAGCCGTCCACCGTGCGGCGCTCCTCGGGCGCGCGAACCCATGCGTCGAAGTCAACCTGGCCCTTCTTGAAGCCGGGGAAGAGCGCGGGATGGCGCAGGCAGAGGGCTTCAAGCTCCCCGCGCATCTGGTGCCAGTAGGCGCCGTTGATGACCACGTACTGCGGGATCCACTCGTGGCCCTCAAGCGACGCGTTGCGCATGAAGTTCTCTCGCTCGGTCAGCGGCATGGGGTTCCTCTCATGTGCGGAACAGTGGCGAGGGGCAATATCATACCGCGGCGGGGGCGGCCGGAGCGCGCCCTAGCAGCCGTGGCGGCGGCAGTAAAGGTCCGCCGCCTCCAGCAGCCGCAGCGCCAGGCCGTTGCGCACGCTCGGGTCGCGCCAGTCCGCAAAGAGCCTCA
Organism: uncultured candidatus Brocadiaceae bacterium; assembly: GCA_964473085.1. GTDB lineage: Bacteria > Planctomycetota > Brocadiia > SM23-32 > SM23-32 > CAYYNS01. The sequence continues at coordinate 5,365 of CAYYNS010000061.1, read as the reverse complement.
GCACGCGCTTGAGCTCCGGGTCGCCAAGCCGCGCAAGCTGCGCGTTGAATGCCTCGGCGAGCGGCCCGCCGTAGGCGTCGGCGAAGCCCAGCCGCTTCTGGTAGGGCAGCAGTAGGTCGAGGGCGTAGCGCAGGGCCTGCGGCAGGTCGGTCCCCTGCTCGAAGGCGGCAGCCATCTCGCCCAGGGCAGCCCTGAGCTCGAGGTTGATCGCCAGGTCCTCCAGGAACCTGTCCGGCCCGCCGAGGAGCAGCCCGCCCAGGTCGCCTGTTCGCCGTACGGCAAACGGGCTCCCCGCCATACGGCGGGCGGAGCGGATGGCGCCTGCTACAGCACGCTGCTGCTGGGGTTCGCGCCGCTCGATCGCGCGCCAGCCTGCGGCGATCAGGCCCCCGAGGCCGGGCAGGAACCGGTCGGCCAGTGCCGCCAGGTCCAGGTCCCGCCGCCGGCCGCCACGGGCGAAGTGGGCGAACATGAAGGTGTGGGGGAGCTGTAGGCAGTGGGTCTGCGCGTTCGCCATTGCCCCGCGCGGGCAGGCGCGCAGGCGCTCCCCGGCCAGGCCTGCGGCCAGGGCGTCGGTGTCGCAGTTGGTCAGCGGGAAGGTCGGCTCCCCCTCTACCAGCCCGTACGGGAAGTAGATCGCCTTGTGCGTCAGGTCCAGTTCGGCGAGCGCGGCCAGGTGCTCCGGCAGCCAGGCGTAGACCCACCAGGGCTCGGGGTCGCGCTGGCGAAGGAGCGAGAGCGTCTCAAGGAAATCGTCGCCACCCCGCTCGTCCCACATCTGTGCGCTGCCGGACCGGTCCACGGCCACCCTGGCCCAGAAGCGCGAGTAGGTCTCCCAGCCGGCGAGCATCCAGTAGATGAACTCTGCGCGCGGGTTGAGCGAGCGGAACACGTCGAGCTGCGCCAGGGCCAGCGACACGAACTGGTCGTTGGTCGAGCCGATGTAGCCGCCCGGGTCGCTGTCAATGATCGCCAGGGCGTCGGCGTTGGCAAGGAGGGCGAACTGGCGGCGCCTGCCTTCAAGGAACGCCCCCACCTCGGCCTGGTCCTTCGGGTTGATCCTCTTTTCGATCGCAAAGTAGGGGCGGCTTTCGAACGGATAGGAGGCCGACTGCTCCGTGCCGATGGTGTTGGCCGCGGCGACCAGGACGGTGCGCATGCCGAAGCGGCCCCGCGCCGTCTCCATCGCCCCAGAGATCACCTTGAGGACCGCGCGGTCGCTTGCGTTGGGATGCGGTGACATAGCGTCGAACTGGGGCCAGACCATGACCAGGTCGTAGCCGAGGGCTGCCAGGCCGGCCAGGTAGCCCTCCCAGTCGGCGGGCGTCCAGGTGCGGGCCGAGTAGGGGTGGTTGTAGCCCCAGTGGGTGTGCACATACATTCCCAGCGCCATCCGGTTCCTCCTGCGCGTCACGTGTCGCCTGGCAGAGTCAGAGCCTGGGGGCCTGGTGACCTGCCCTGGCCCATGCGCGGGCGATGCGGCGCAGGTCCGCCAGCGGGATGGGCCGCGTTGCCGGCTCCGCGCTCCAGCTCTGCATGAACCGCTCGGCGTAGAGGGTGCACGGCACGCCGAGTGCGTGGCTGGAGGTGGTGTAGCGCATCCAGAGCGCGTAGTCGGAGTGGACCCAGTCGTCGGTGTCAATCGGCTTGCCCGGCAGGGCGGCCCGCGCAAGGTCGGCCCGCGCCTTCATGGCCGCCATGATGTCGGTGGCGACATGTCCCATGTCGTGCAGGCGCACCATGTCGAAGGTGTCGTGGAAATAGGGATGCACGGTGCTGCTGGTGACCAGGGCGTCGGGCTTGGCCGCCTTGGCGGCGTCGTAGATGTCTTTCTGGAGCTGGTGTAGGAGCTCGCAGCCCCACAGGTCGCCTGCCAGGCGGATTCTGGCAGGCGGCGGCCCGTAGGAGCCGGTCTCGCCGAACCGGGCGCCGCCCATCGGCGCGCGCTCGCTGGGGCAGAAGGCGAGCTGGTCAATCTTGAAGCCGTCCGCGTCGTAGCCCCCCGGCCCCACCAGGCGGGCCACCTGGCGGCGGATGTGGGCGCGGTATTCCGGCTGCGTCGGGTCGGTCGTTAGCTTGACGTCGCCGGCGAAGGCGCACCACTCGTCCGGCAGCCCCTGCCAGAGCCAGGTGGCGAGCCACAGCAGCACGCGCCGCCCCGCCTGGTGCTGTCGGGCGATGAAGCCCCGCAGGTCAGGCCAGCGCTCGGTGTTCGGCTCCCACGTGCCGGCAGGCGACCAGCCGGCGTCAACGATCACCGTGCCGGCCGGGACGGCGGCCTTCTGGAGGCGCCTTATCCAGCGCTCGTAGAGGCCCTGGGTGCAGTAGGCGAGTGCGCGCGGCTCGGGGCCGACGCCCTCCAGCCACATCGAGGTCGTCACCTGGTCGCCCCAGCCGCAGTAGATGGGCCGCAGCCACCAGTCGGGCACGTGCACCCGGGCGTAGGCCTGCGGGTAAAGCTGTCGCAGCCCGCGGGCCAGTAGCTCCATGCGCGCCTCGCCCTCCACGCCGTCCAGCACGTAGAGCCCCACGTGGGACAAAGCCTCCGACGGGTCGGTGTGCCCCTCCAGGTCAACCTCCGCCCGCACCCCGTCCCTGTCGGCACTGAAGGCGGCCTGGTTCCAGCGGTGCCAGCCGCCGTCTGCCGCAAGCGCTGCCAGCGCCCTGCGCCCGTGCCCCTCGACCACCACGGCAAAGGGCGGGGGCGAGAACTTAGCGCCGGACTCCTCCGTGCCCCGGATGCCCATCTCGATGCGCCTGGGCACCTCGTAAGGCTCGGTGCGGTGGCGGACCGAGGGGCTGGGGTTCCAGACCCGCTCGGGGGCAAACCCTATCTGCGAGGGCGACAGGCGCGCCACAAGCAGGTCGCCCTCGGCCACAAGTTCGACTCTCCTGCACGTCATGGCCTCAGCCCCCTGTCTTTCAAGGCGTCGGCGCTCCGGCCTCGGCCCGGGGGAGGTGACTTTATCACAAAGGGGGCCCCGTTTCATCAGGTGAGCGCCGTTTGTAGGGCGGCGCGTGGGAACGTATGATGGGCCTTAATCCGGCGTGCGTCCCGCAAGCTGAGGAGCAGTTCGATGGAACGCAGGAGATGGGTCGCACGGTTCGCCGCCGTGCTGTTGGTCATTGCTTTCTGGCTATCGCGTGTAGCGGGGGCCGAGGATCAGCCGTGGCCGCCGCCGCTCAAGGGCGCCGTCAACGGCACAGCGACGCTCCAGACTGACCTGTTCCTGAAGGTCCCGGAGGCCGTGCAGGCTGCGGCGCAAAAAGAGGGCGCCACGCCGTTCGTGGTCGCCAAAACGCCCCCCACGGTGGACCTCGCATTCCACGGCAGCCTTCCCAATCAGGCCCTCAACGGCACCGGCTGGTCCTCGTGGGGCGACATCTGCGTGGCAAGCGACGGCAAGGTCTACTGCGGCATCGGCGACCACGGCGACGACGCCGGCGGCAACTCCTACTGCTTCATCTACCAGTGGGACCCGCAGGGGAAGATCCTCAGGCAGGTGGTGGACATGCGTAGGGTCGTTGAGCCGCAGCCGGGCCAGCCCACCTTTTCGAAGGTTCACGCACGGATTGACGAGGGGCCGGACGGCAAGGTCTACTTCAGTTGCACGCTCAACGACGGCAACGCCGCCCAGCAGCCGCAGTATAAGTGGACCGACCGGCTGCCAGGCGGGCAGCTCTACCAGTTCGATCCCGCAACGGGTCAGACGGTGGTCTTTGCGAACCTGCCGCCGGTGCACTGCACGGCTACCTCGCTCCTGGACCGCCAGCGCAACATCTGGTGGTGCAACCTGGAGGCGGGGCCGAACGGCCTCCGGGCGTTCGACCTGGCAGCCGGGAAGGAGCTCTACAGGGCGCCGGAAGGCTCGATGGCGTTCAACCGGAACTTCGCGCTTGCCAGCGACGGGGCCATCTACTTCAACGGCCCCGGGGGCCGCATCTGGAAGTGCGACGGGCAGAAGAAACAGATCTCGCCCACCCAGTCGGTGTTTCCCAGTTCGGCGGGTATGAGGGCCTCCACAGGCGAGTCCAAGGACGGCTGGGTCTACGGCTCGACCATGGGGACAAACCAGCTCTTCCGCTACTCCCCCGCGCGGGACAGGCTGGAGATGCTGGGGACGAACTTCGCTGGGGGCGAATACACGACGGTCTGCGCGCTGTCGCCCGACGAGCGGTTCGTCTACTTCTGCCCGGGCGCCCACGGCGGGGCGGTCGGCATGGGGACGCCGCTGGTGCAGTACGAGATCGCCACTGGCCGGCGCAAGGTGATCGCCTTCCTGCGCGAGGCATTTGAGAAGCACTTCGACTATGTGCCCGGCGGCACCTACGGGGTGAAGCTCAGCGCTGACGGTTCCACCCTTTACGTCAACCTGAACGGCCACGCGGGCGACGCCATCCGGCCCAAGGGCATGGGCCCGACGGGCTTCGGCCTGACGGCCCTTGCGGCGGTCCACATCCCGGCTGGCGAGCGGTAGGGGGCGCTGCCCGAACTGCCCGGCGGCAGGGCTCCCGCTGGGGATGGGCGGCCTTGCATTTGATATTTCCGGCGGGCATGTTAGCATAGTGATAAGCGGTGGGGGTATTCTTGTAAGTTTACATGATCATGGGAGGGCAGCGGGAATGCCACGCCCGTTCGGTGTCTGCCGTTCTCGTAGGGGTTTCACCCTCGTCGAGTTGTGCCTCGTCATCGCCACCATCCTCCTCCTGGCGGCCTTTTCCCTGTCCGGGGCTTCCGTCGCGCGGGAGAGGGCGCGGCAGGCCTACTGTGCCAACAACCTTCGGCAGATAGGGCAGGCCATTTACGTCTACATGGCTGATAACGATGGCCTGTTCCCTGTGCGCTACGGGCCGGGCTGCAACCCTCCGGATAGCCCGACAGACGAATGGTGGCAGGTGCTTGAGTCCGACGGCGTAGTGCCGGAGGGGGTGCGTTGTCCGTGCGACCCCTACCAGTTCGTGGTGGGGGTGGAGAGCTACGTCTACAACGGGATGTTCGGCTTCCGGCGGAGCCTGGCTACAGTGCCTGCTGTTGCCCGCAAGATCGTGGTCTCTGAGCGCGGGGACGCGGAGTCGGTGCTGGGTGAGGAGGACTACGCGGCCTGGAGGGGGCTGAGCCAGTGGGCGCACTTTTTGGCGCACAGCCGTCACCGCGGGGTCTCCAACTACCTTTACGCTGACGGCCATGTGTGGGCGAAGCCTTTTGATGAGACGGTGGGGGAGGAAGGGGGCAACGACCATTGCAACGATACGAACCAGCACTACCTGCCGCCGCTTGGTGCAGGGGGTTCCGGGTTTCTGTTGCTGGCCGAGGAGAGGACGCTGTGGGCTGGGCAGCACTACAATGCAGGCAAGGTCCAGGTGA
>CAYYNS010000060.1:1362-8114 GCA_964473085.1 uncultured candidatus Brocadiaceae bacterium | reverse complement strand
GGGTGCTGCGCGGCGCCGACGTCTCCGGGTGGTTTGCGCTGGGTGAGCGGCCGAGTTTCTGGTTGCGCCTCTCGTCGGACGAGATACGCGTCGGGCCGGAAGTCCTTGCCCAGGTGCCGCTCGGCTCGCGGATCAGGGAGCTGTTTGATCCGGCAGGGCCGGTCGCTGGCAGCGTCGTGGTAAGCCGGACTGCGGAATCGGGGTCGGTGGAGTGCTCGGCGAGGATCGAGTTGAAGGGCGCCCGGACCCTGACCCGCTACTTTCCGGCGCCCATTGAGTCTGCCACGGGCACGCTGGACATCATGGGGGATAAGGTCGTTTTCAGCAATCTGAGCGGAGTGATCGAGCCGGAGTCGCTCGGCCTGAGCGGGAGCGACCTGCTGCCGGTTCGCGTGCGCGTAGACGGCGTCTATCGGATGAGCTCGGAGCAGGTGAACGTCCACATCGAGGCAAGCGATATTGTTTTGTGCCGCAAGGCAGTCGAGGCGATCCCTGCGGCGGGCTCACGGCTGTGGGAGAGCCTGCGTCCGTCAGCGGGCAAAGTGCACCTGTCGCTGCGCGTGGACGCCCCGGGCAAAGGGCGTGCAGAACGCTATGCGGCCACCGCCCGCCTGAGCGCGGCCGACCTGTCCCCGGTCTGGATTCCCCTCCCGCTCCAGCAGGTGGAGGGGACGGTGGAGGTCTCGCCGGACAGCATCCGCTTCTGGAACCTGACCGGGGTGATCCCCCAGCAGGGGCCCCCCGCCCACGTCTGCTTGAATGGTTCTATGGATACTCATGGGGACAGCGCCGAGCTCCAGGTAGACCTGCATAACCTGCAAGCCGACCAGCGGGTCGTGCGGTGGATACCGGACGTGGGCAACGACCTCTGGGAGATGCTCGGCCCCGAGGGGGTGGTGGACGGGACCGTGCTGCTTCGGGGCGCACTGGCAGAAGGCAGGCCCGAGGTCTCCGGCACGTTGCGCATCTCCTCTGGCAGCACGCGGCCGTCGTCTGCGGCGCGAGGCACGGGCGAGGCTGAGGGGGCCGCCGCGGCGGGCACCGCCCGTACGTGGATTCCCGTCCCGCTCCGGCAGGTGGAGGGGATGCTGGATGTCGCCCCCGACGCCGTCCGCTTCCACAACCTGACCGGCGTCATCCAGCAGGAGGGAGTGCCGGGCCGCCTGAACCTGAACGGGTCGCTGGGGCTAAGGAGCCATCTGGCGGAGCTGACGGTGGAACTGCACAATCTTCACGCCACCGAACAGATCGTGCGATGGACTCCGGGGGCAGGGGAGGATCTGTGGGAGCTTCTGAGCCCCGAGGGGTTCGTGGACGGCACGCTGCTGTTGCGCGGTGATGTGGCGCGGGCAGGGCCAGACGTGTCGGGAACGCTGCAGATCTCATCCGGACGGGCGCGGCCCTCGTTCTTTCCCATCCCCGTGGCGGACGTTGCAGGGAGCGTGCGCCTGGACGGCCCGCAGGTGCGCATTGCTGAGCTCAGCGGGCGGCTGCAGCCCGAAGGCCGGGCGGCATCATCGGCACCGGAAGGTGGAAGTTCCGTCACCGTGCGGGGCTGGCTCGACCTGTCGCGCAAGGAAGGCTCTTTTGACGTGCGCGTGCCCGATCTTGATCTGTGTCAGGAGATGGTGGAGGCCATACCGGGGCTGGGGGAAAACCTGTGGCGCGAGCTGAAACCATCGGGCATGGTTGCACTGTCAAGCAATGTGCATTACCGGGGTGAGCAAGAACCGACCTTCTCTTACTCCGTGGGCGTGGACCTTAAGAACGCCTCCGCCCTCTGGGTGTCTGTTCCGGTCCGCCTTCAGTCGCTCAACGGACATGTCGTGCTGACGAATGAGCTCATTTCGGCACCTTCGGTAGGAGGCCGGGCTGCGATGGGCTGGTTCAATGCGAGCGTAGTGGCCGACCTTGATCCAGCGCACGGCAACGTACACTACAGAGGCTGGGTCGAGCTTCGCAGGGCGGATCTGAAAAGCCTGTTGGAAGAACTTGGTGAACCAGGCGGCGACGTTCAGGGCCGACTGTCGGGTCTGGTGGAGATTGAGTGCAGGCACGGCGAGCAGGAAAAGTTGACCGGGACCGGCAAGCTGGAGCTGACCGATGGCTCCCTGTGGTCCACGCCATTCTTCATGCACCTTGTAGAGTTGCTGCATCTTACGATTCCAGGCACCGGCGGAACTTTCGATACGGGAGAGGCGCGCTTCGAGCTGGATGACAGACAGGTCAACGTGAAAAGTTTCCGCGTCACGAGCACGGCCCTGGAACTGGAGGGATACGGGGAGATCAGCCTTCCGGGGGGAGAGCTGGACCTCAGTATGGTGGCCGCCACTCCTTCAGAAGGCGGTCTTCCCTTCGTCGGGAAATACCTGCGTGCGATCATCCGTCCCGTCGAAAGGGAACTCGTTAAGCTGCACGTGACGGGGACGCTTCGCCAGCCAAAATTCGAGCACAAGGTGTTGGGGCCTGTGACCCGTCCCATCACCAGTCTTTTTGAGTTACTGGTCAGCCCGTTCGGCGGCTCGTCGCAAGAAGGGGAATGAGGCGCAGAGCGGTCGGGGCGTGCTGTTCATGGTGGATGCGAAGGGGTGAGAACCTGATCAGCGCGAATGCTCGCCTCGACGGTAAGGACGCAGCATGCGCGGCGGCGCTTTCCGTGGAGCGGGAGGAGAAGGCGGCCGTCTATGGACCAGGCGTGACGAAATGGAAAGGAAAACTTTGCGCTTCTTTCTGGCACTAATTCAAGGGACGTGCCGCGAGGCGCTCTTTGCGGAGGTCTGAGACGTGGTGGTGCAAGACATTGGCGGCAGGCGGCTTATAAGGATCTTGCTCATTGCACTCGTGCTGGTCATTGTGGCCCTTGCCTTCTACTCGTCTTTGCGGAGCAGTTCCGGTTTGCTCGAAAAGGTAAAGGGTTCCCTGAGATCAGGGCAGTCACCTCAGCAGGCCGCCGTCCAGCAACCGACCGGCGTTCCTCCTGCTCCTGATGACAGCAACATCAGGCTGGCGGTTCGGGACTTCTATCGTGAGGTGCGGGGCGAGAACGAACAGGACGTGGAAGCGATCATCAGGGGCGAGAGCGCTGTCCTGGCAGAGGAAAAGCTCTACACCATCATTTCGCCCGTAGTTGAGGCAATGCTCAAGGGCGGCGACTCCGCGATGGGGGTTGCAGCGGCGCCCCAAAAGGTGCGCCTGACGGCCAAGGGTGCGCTGTTCGACGAAAACCGGGCCACCCTCCTGCTCTACAACCTCGTGAGGGTCGTGGGTGAGGACTTCGATATCGCCACTGACAACATTACGTACGAGCCGCGCAAGCACGCCGTCAGGTCGTCGGCCGCGGTCGTCATGAACCGCTACCGACTCGGCCCCGATGCACAGAAGGTCCTTGCCATGACTGTGACGGGCAGGGGGCTCGATGTGGACCTTACTCTACGGAAGATGGTCATCCCTTTGGAGTCGAAGGCTCGGCTGCTGGACGTCTCGGCAGACTTCCTTGCTGCGGGGACCCCATCGGCCACGACAGGTGAGGCTCGGGAGGTCGTCATCACGGCTGACGGCGCCATGACGTATGAGCACACGGCGAACAGGGCCGCCTTCCGTGACAACGTGCAAGTGACGTCCGGTGAGAAGAGGCTCACGTGCGACCGGCTCGACATAGCTCTCGGCAAGAGCGAAGGAGCTGACAGACTCCAGGTGATGCGCGTTACGGCCCGGGGCAGCGTCGTGTTCAACTACCGGGACCAGGAAGGCCGCGGGCAGCAACTTGTATGGGAGAACGTGACTCAGGCTGGCATCTTGACCGGTGGGCCTGCCTTGCTGACGACGAGGGAGCTGAGGATATCTGGCGCTACCCTTACGTTCTTCCGGCTCACCGACCGCTTTCAGGTTGACGGCGCGGGGACGTTGAACTGGTCGCCGCCGCCTGGTCAGGCTGCAGTCAGGCAGGAGAATCAGGAGAAAAAGGGTGAGCAACCCCGTGAGGCAACCCCCGTCTCACCCGTGCAGCTGGTCGCCACGGAACCCGTGGAGGCGACTTGGAAGGGCGGCATGCTATACAACGCAGCGAGTCGCAGCGCAACCTTTCAGGATACCGTGAAAGCCGCTCAGAAGGACGCACTGCTGACTTGTGATGTGCTGGAGCTTGAGTTCGAGCCGGGCAATGAGCGTCTCAGACAGGCGCTCGCGCGCGGCAATGTCAGCGTCTCGCAACCTGCCAGCAGCAGGCTGCAGACCATCTCCTGTGATCGGGCGTTGTGGCTGACGAACGCTGGAACCGTGCAGCTTCTCGGCGGCAATGGCAAGGCCGTTACGGTTGTTTCAGGCGACGAGCGGCTGGTTGCCGCGGATGTCACGTTCCATCCTGATGGCGGGACGTTTGAGTGCCCCGCCCCCGGAAGGCTCTGGATCTCGGCAGCCCGCATGCCACAAGGGGGCAGTGTCGGGCAGCCGCTGGAGGTTGGCTGGCAGCGGTCCATGCGCTACTGTAGCGCGCCGCAGCGCTATGCAGAGTTCCTGGGGGCCGTGCAGGCGGCCCAACCGGGCCGCATGATGCGTGCGGAGGCGCTTAGGGTGGATTTCGACGAAAAGCTCAGCCCCGTGAAAATCACCGCCCGCACGAGTGCAGTCGTCGAAGTGCGCCGGGCGGAAGGCAGGACTGCCGCGCCGGAGGAAAAGGCGCCGACTGCTGGACCGCCAGCGCCTGCCTCCGGTCGGGCGACGCCGGCTGTTGCTGTCCTGGCCGGGGACGTAATGGATTGGCAACTCGCAGCCGACGTGCTGACAGCCGAGCCTCCAAAGGATGTCGTCTATTGCTTCGGTCCAGGCCAACTGGAGGCACTGCGCAAGGACCGTCCTAACGATACGATCAAGTGGAAGGAACAGATGTTTGTGGATTTCAGGGAGTCGTTCGCCAGGTTCCAGGGGGGCGTTGACGCTTTCTTTTCGGGTTCGACCTTGCAGTGCGAGCGGCTGCGGCTGGATTTTGATAAGGAAAGGGAGCTGCGTCACGTCAACGCGGAGGGTCAGGTGCGCTTTGACTCCGGCGGCCAGCAGCCCTGGAAACTTATGGCAGAGTCAGCGGAGGCTGTCTTCGCACCGAGCAGCGTGCTCAGTCAGGTGATCGCGAAAAGCCAGGTTCAGGTCCAGGACGCGGAGCGTATGCTGAGGACCCAGCTCCTGAAGCTGTTCTTCGAGAAGAAGGCGGAAGATGCGCTTCCCTCACTTGCAAGGGCCGCCGCCTCCGGCCAGGTCTCGGTTCGCTATGCGGCCGAAGAGGGGCTTGAGGCAACGTGTGATGAGTTAAGCTGGGACGTGGTCAATGATAAGTACCTGCTTAAGGGCAAGCCCGCACAACTGAAGAAGGCGCGCACAAGCCAGAGCGGCGACACGATCATCATTGACCGGCTGTCCGGCAGGTGGACCATTCCCAGGGGCGAGCGGCCGGCCGAAACCACTGTCGAAGAGGAGCAGCCGTGAGGGTTGCCGCCGGCTTGCACCGCAGGCGCCAGGTCCCATAGTCCCGGAGTAGATCATGGTCACTCCCATCAGGCTGGCGGTGTTGATATCAGGCAGCGGCAGGACGCTCCAGAACTTCCTCGACCTCTCGCGCACCGGGGCCTTGAAGGCGCGCGTGGTCAAGGTCATCAGCAGCCTTTCTGGCGCTTACGGCCTGGTGCGGGCCCGCCAGGCAGGGGTCCCCACGGCCGTCGTCCGGCGCAGGGACTATGCCGACTGCGATGCCTTCAGCCGCGCCATCACGGCGGAGCTCGACAAGGCCCGGCCCGACCTGGTGGCACTGGCGGGCTTCATGTGCTACTACAGGATTCCTGCGCACTACGAGAACCGCGTGATGAATATCCACCCGGCTCTCCTACCGTCTTTCGGGGGCCAGGGGTTCTACGGAGAGCGCGTACATGAGGCGGTGCTACAGTACGGCTGCAAGGTGAGCGGATGCACCGTGCACTTCGTGGACAATGTGTATGACGCGGGCCCGGTCATCGTCCAGAAGACCGTGCCCGTGTTGCAGGACGACGACGTTCACTCCCTTGCAGACAGGGTCTTCGAGAAGGAGCTGGAGGCTTACCCCGAGGCGATCAACCTGTTCGCCGAAGGTCGGCTCAGGGTGGAGGGACGGCGGGTCAGGATCCTGCCTCCTTGACGCATCGCAAGGGCCGCTACTGCCTGCTGTTGCCCTCTATGGGTCCAAAACAGACCAGCGTCAGGTCGTCGCTCTGCTCGGCTGAGCCAGTGTGCTCCCAGATGGATTGTTGAATCCGCTCGAGGATGGCGTGGGGGCTTGAAGGGGCTTCGGACAGCGTCCGCACGAGCTTCTCGAAGCCGTAGGGCTGCATCTGCTCGTTCATTGCCTCGACGATGCCGTCGGTGAACGCGCAGACGCGATCCTGCGGTTCCAGCCGGAACTCGGTCTGAGAGAACGTCGCCTCATCCAGAATGCCAAGCGGGTAGCCGCTCTCGCAGCATGCCTCGATGACAGTGCGGTCCCTCCGGCGGACCATCGGTGCGTAGTGCCCTGCATTCGCGATCGTCAGCGTGTGGCGGTCGTGGTCGAGGACGGCATACAGGAGGGTCACGAATATGTCAGCCTCGGAGCTGGCGAACGTGGCGTTGAGTCTGCGCATGAGCTCCACGGGCGGCGTGCCGGCGGCAGCCAGGACGCGGATGTTCCCGGTGAGCTTGGCCATAAGGAGCGCGGCTGAAATGCCCTTTCCGCTCACGTCCCCGATCGTAATGCC
>CAYYNS010000060.1:0-1262 GCA_964473085.1 uncultured candidatus Brocadiaceae bacterium | reverse complement strand
CCATAAGGAGCGCGGCTGAAATGCCCTTTCCGCTCACGTCCCCGATCGTAATGCCCAGCTTGCCGTCCGGCAGTCCGACGAAGTCGTAGAAGTCGCCTCCGACCTCGTGCGCAGCGTTGTACCACTCTGCAAACTCATACCCGCTGACGCTTGGCGACTGCTGGGGAAGGAAGCTGTGCTGGATGCGACGCGCGTTCCTGAGGTCCTGTTCCACGCGCTCCCGCGCCACCAACACGTTGTGAAGACGGGCATTGGTTATGGCCAGGCTGGCGAAGTTCGCGATGCCGGCCAGAAGCGTCAGTGCGTCCCTGTTGTAGCTCGGGCTGACCTTCTGCGTGTCAAGCGAGATGAGGCCGAGAACGTTGTCCTCGGTCTTCAAGGGCGCACACATCACGGAGCGCAGGCCCAGTCCCACGATCGTGTCGCTGCGCCCGAACCTGCCGTCACTCATGGCGTCTGTGCTCAGGACTGCCTGCTTCTGCTCGAGCACATACTGAAGAATCGTCTGGCTCAGCGTCAACCGGTTATCGCGTGCCCCGCCCACGATCCTTGTTGCTGCTGGCGTAAGGGTGCCGCTCTTGGGGTCACGCAGGATAATGAAACCCCTGTCGGTGTCGGGGAACACGCGAAACAGGGTGTCAAGGACTTTTTCCAGGAGCTGGTCTTCGGCTCCGCCCACGCCGATCGAGCGGAACATGTCGCAGACCAGGTGCATGCTCTGGTAGGCGGCGGCCGCCTGCTGCGGCGTCACCTGCCGGGCCAGTACGCCTCCCACCATCAGTGAGTCAAGAGCAATCGTGTTGACGACCGTTGTGCTCTCGTCTCCCCGCAGGTCGAACTGTGTCATTCCGGCTTGTAGCGCCGAGCGCGAGGGCGCTCCAACGCGGAAGATCATGATCGTCCTGCCGACCCGAATCTCGTCGCCGTCACATAGCAGGTGGGTCTTTATGCGCTGCTTGTTGACGATCGTGCCATTATGGCTCTGCAGATCGAAAAGGATGTAATCACCCTTTTCGCTCTTGATCACACGCGCATGTTGGCGGGAAACGGCCTGGTCGTCCAGGCGTATGGCGACATCCTCGCCGCGACCGATGGTCGTGATGTCGGAAAGCGCAAATACCTGACCCGCTGCCGGTCCGGCTATCATTTCGAGTTCGGCCATTGCGGGCATCCCTCACTGATCGGCTCTGGTAGGGTCGCGGCTCCCGTTCCGAACCTCTTCCCAGAACTCTACATGCTCACCCCCTGAACGATGTCTCAAA
>CAYYNS010000059.1:0-8239 GCA_964473085.1 uncultured candidatus Brocadiaceae bacterium | reverse complement strand
CGCAGGCGTCGCCCTGGGCGGCCTGATGAGCGCCTCGGCGGCGAGCGTGCGCAATACGACTGCACAGGCAGCCCTTGAGGCCGAGCCGAGCGACCTCTCGACCACCCTCCTCAGCACTGTGCCCGCCGGGTCGCCGGCCGAGACCTACCTCGAATGGATGGGCGAGCTTGAGTAAAGGAGCGCACGATGAACAGGCAAAAGGCAGTGAGCATCCTGCTGACCTTTTCGCTGGCATTCAACATCGCCTTTGTTTGCATCTGGCTCTATCACATGCTTTATGTGCGGCCGCAGATTGCGCGCGCCGGGCAGCAGGCTCTGCAGGGTCGTGAGCCGCAAGAGGCGCTCGCGCCGTGGCGCCTGGAGAAGCTGCGGCTGACGCCCGAGCAGCATGGGCGGATACTGAACCTGCGCCACGGTGTTCGGCCGGCGATCGTGCGCGGGGTAAGCAACGTGGGGACTGCACGCGAGCAGTTCTTGATGCTCCTGCAGGACCCCGGGGCGGACCCGCAGCGGCTGCGCGCAGCCGAGCAGAGGATGGCAGCAGAGCAGGAGAAGCTCCGCCACCAGGTGATCGAGCACCTGATCCAAGTGCGCGAGGTGCTTGACGAGCAACAGCGCCACGAGCTGGCCCGGATGCTGCGCGGAGCTGTGCGGCTGCGCCTGGAACCAGGCGCGGGCATGAAGGGCCCGCCGGCTGAAAGGAAGCCGGCCCCTGACCGGAAGGGGTTCTGAGCAAGGGACGCGCCTGCGCGGGTGCCGTCCCGTCAATGAACATCGCAACAGTAAGGAGGTGGAGCGATGAGCCGTGCAAGGAATGTCGTGCTCGCGTTGACGGTCTTGATCGCACTGGCCGCAGTCGCAAGCGTCGCTGTTGCGCAGCCGCCGGAAGAAACCCCGGCCCAGAAGCGCCGCGCCGTCGCTGCGGAGCGTGCGTTGCCGGCAGCGGCCAAGCTCGCGATCGCACGCGCTGTGCCCCCGCGAAGCCACCCGCTGCTGGGTCATCCCGAAGTGGACGTGCGGTTCGAAGAGATGGACAACGGCCTCACGATCCTGGTGACCTCGAACAATCCCGAACTCGTCAAGCAGATCCAGACTGACCTGGCCGAGCGACTGGAGTGGCTCAAGGAGATGCCGAAGGAGGCCGCCCAGGCCCCGCTGCCCGGCACGCCGGAACAAGGTCCGCCGGGCCTCCTGCGCCGCCCCATGCAGCGCCTGCTGGAAGGAGCGGCCATCAAGACCGAGCCGCGCGACGACGGCCTGGCCATCATCGTCACCAGCGACAAGCCGGAGCAGGCCAAGGCAATCAAGAACGTGCTGCCGAAGCGGATCGAGGCGATGCGGCACTTCGCCGCTGGCGCCCGCGCCCTCAAGGAGTCCGTGGCGGCGCTGCCCGGCGCGATGAGGGCCAGGGACTTCCTCCACTTGCTCCTCGCAAAGGACGTGAGCATCACGGTGGCGGACACGGAAAAGGGCGTGAGCGTGGAGTTCACCTCAAACGACCCTGAGAAAGTCCAGAAGCTCCGGGAACTCATCCGCGACCGGATGGAGGCACTGGAGGAACTGCGCCAGCGGCTGCCAGAGGGCCCTCCGACCGAGGTGCACGTCAAGGAAATCTCCGTGCCCGCTCGTGCGAAGACGCGTCTGGCCGCGCCGGAGCACCCGGAGATCCGCGAGGTCATCCGCCAGGAACTGTCCCCCCACCTGGTGGTGCGCAAAGTCCAGCCGGCCGAGGAAACGGAGCTGCGCGAGATCATCCGCGATGAGATCCGCCGCTACCTCCAGGAGGAGCTGGAGAAGCATCCAGAGTAAGGCAAGCCGCGGGATCGGGCAGGCCTACCTGCGCGTCCGGCCCTGCCCGGCGCCCGCGACAGCAAGGTACGCAAGCAAAGGGCGCGCACCCAGGCTAAGGAGGACACAGCATGCCTGGCAAGATGGGTCTTGTTGTAATCGGGATACTCGTGCTGGCTCTGGCGGCAGGAAGCCTTCTGTCGCAGGAGCCTCTGCCGGGTGGCCCCCCTCCGCGCGAGGGGCAGAGGGGCGCCAACTGGCGCGAGAGGATGCAAAGGACGCAGGAAGAGCAGCAGCAGCGCATAAGGGAAATCCTGCAAATCCGGTCGGACGAGGAGTGGCAGAAGCTCCAGCCGCTTATCCAGGATATTCAGAGGCTGGAAATGGCACAAGGCTCTGTCATCGGGATGGGCCGGATGCGCGCTGGCCGCACGGCCGAACGCCCTGCCGCTGTGGCAGCCCCCGCCGACCTTGTGCGCCGCATCTGGGGCGAAGAGGGCGAGCTACCTGCCCAGTTGACCGAGTACGCCATGGCAGCCCGCAGCCTCGCGGACATCCAGCAGAACGCCGCCTCCACCGACGAGGAGATCAAGAAGGCCATAGACGCCTACAAGGCGGCCCGCGAGAAGCTGCAGGCACTCATCCAGGAAAAGCAGGAGGCCCTCCGCAAGGCCGTCAGTCCGAGGCAGGAGGCGGGACTACTGCTGCTGGGAATGCTGTAAGCGGCGAGACAATAGCAGGCACTAAGGCCGGGGGCACGGCGGAGTTCGTGCCCCCTGCGTTTTTGTAGCGAGTGCAAGAGGCAGCCCTTCAGCGATCCAGGCGGATGCCCAGGTCCCTGAGCTGCGCCTCCTGCACAGGCCCCGGCGCGCCGGTCAGCATGCAGACGGCGCGCTGCGTCTTCGGGAACGCGATCGTCTCGCGGATGTCCTCCAGCCCGAGCATGCCCGCCACGACGCGATCAACCCCGAGCGCAATGCCGCCGTGCGGCGGGGGCCCATAACGAAGGGCGTTCAGGAAGAAGCCGAACCGCTCCTGGACTTCCTGCGGCGTGTAGCCGAGGATCTTGAAGATGCGCATCTGCAGGTCATGGTCGGCGATACGGATACTGCCGCCGCCCAGCTCCACGCCGTTGAGGACCAGGTCGTAGGCGCGGCTGCGGGCGGCCGTCGGGTCGGTGTCCAGCAGGTGCACGTCCTCCGGGTAAGGCGCCGTGAAGGGATGATGTGGGAAGGTGAGCTGGCCCGTCTCGGGGTCGAGCTCGAAGGCCGGAGGCTCAACGATCCAGCACAGATCGAACCTGCCGTCGGGGATCCGGCCGAGCTTGCGAGCCAGGTGCCGGCGCAGGTGGGCCAGCGCAACGTCTCCCTGCCGCGCCGGAGCGGCCACAAACAGCAAGAGCGCGCCGGCCCCGGCGCCGAAGCGCTCCGCGATGGCCGCGACCTCGCCTTCCTTGAAGAACTTGGCCACTCCGCCCTGGGCGCCTCCGCCCTCAAACTTGAGCCAGGCCAAGCCGGCAAGACCGAACTGCTTGACCCACTCCACCAGCCCGTCTATCTCGCTGCGGGGCAGGGCCGCCCCGCCGGGAACGCAGATGCCGCGCACGCGCCCCCCCTGCTGAACCGCGTCGCGGAAGACGTTGAACTCGCACGCGCACGCTATATCGGTGACATCGCTTATCTCAAGGCCGAACCGCAGGTCCGGCGCATCCGTGCCGTAGCGCGCCAAGGCCTGTGCATACTTGATCCTCGGCAGCGGCAGGGTTATCTGTATGCCCAGCACCTCGCGAAAGAGCCGCTCCATCAGGCCCTCGGTGCAGGCCATCACGTCGCCCTCGTCCACGAACGACATCTCGGCGTCTATCTGCGTGAACTCCGGCTGGCGCATGGCGCGCACGTCCTCGTCGCGGAAACACTTGACGATCTGGAAGTAGCGATCCAGGCCGCCGACCATGAGGATCTGCTTGAAGAGCTGCGGGCTCTGCGGCAGCGCGTAGAAGCTGCCCGGCATCGTTCGGCTCGGCACGAGGTAGTCGCGCGCCCCTTCCGGCGTGCTCTTTGTCAGGAACGGAGTCTCGACCTCGATGAAGCCGCGCTCGTCGAAGTAGCGGCGCGTGACCTGGAGCACCCGGTGGCGGCACTCGAAGACGCGGAAGACCTCCGGCCGTCTCAGGTCCAGGAACCGGTAGCGCAACCTCACGTCGAGCGACAGTTCGCCAGGCCGCTCCACGTCGAAGGGCGCAGGCTCGCTCGGGCTGTGGACCTCAAGCTCGCTGGCGACGATCTCCACCTCGCCCGTGGGCAGGTTCGGATTTTGCATGCCTTCCGGCCGGCCCTCCACCCTGCCGCGCACGCTCACGCAGTACTCGCTGCGGAGCTCGCTGGCGGTCCGGTGCAGCGCCGCATCAGGTTCCGGGCGAAAGACAACCTGCACCAGGCCCGTGCGGTCACGCAAGTCTATGAAGACCACCCCGCCGTGATCGCGCCAACCGGCTACCCAGCCGCTGACAACGACCTCCCGGCCGATGTCGCCCGCCCTCACCCCGCCGCAGTATAGCGTCCTCTTGAGCATTCGTTCCCCTATTCCGCCGACCGACCGGCGTCCGGCTTGCCGCCGTCCTTGAGTTCCTGCCGCACGCGCGCAGCGCGTTCGGCCACTGCCAGAATGCTCTTCCTGAGTTCCAGAGGACTCATGTCCTCGCGCAGGAGCGTGTTGAACATGACGAACTGTGGCCGCCCGCCCACGTCCCGGATCGCCAGTGCACCGTAGGGCATGCGCAGGTTGCGCCGCAGCGCGTACTCATAGTACTCGGGCGAGGCTGGCCCGCACTCCGCGTAGACGATCACGATGGGCGCGCCCTCGTGATCCCTCGCCGAGAGGACGAGCGAGACCTCCTGAACGGTCCCGGCGGGTCCGCAGGGCACCTCCACAGCGAACCGGCCGGGTGCCTGCTCGCGCCACATCGCCCCGGTGCCACCGAGGGCAAGCTCTACCGTCCGGGCGTCTGGCAGGCCCGTCGCGTGCATTTCCGGCCCGCAGGCGGCCCGCCCGCGATCCTTCGCCCAGTTCAGCCACGGCTGTGGCGACAGTCCCAGGTCCTCGCCGACGATCTGGACCAGCGCCTCGTGGGCTGCGGCCCTGACCTGCGGGTCATCCAGCAGGGGTACAATGCCGCCGACGGCCTGCTGGGCCTTCAGCGCCGCCAAGCACCTGAGAATCGCCCACCGCGCGCCCTCCAGCGTCTCGGAGGCGAGCGCTTCCATGAGCGGTCCCACCGACGCCTCGCCCGCAGCGACAAGGCTGCGGATAGCCTCGCTGCGCCGGCGGAAATCCCTCAGGCCCTCTATCCACTCCCTGACGTTCGGCTCGGCCATTGTCTCGACTCTCTAGCACGCGGTGGCCCGCTGTACGGCGGGCGCGGGTCGCTCAGGCGCCACCCTGAAGCAAGCGCGCGATCTCGGCAGGCGCCTCCTGCCAGGCTACCGTCCACTGCCTGCCGCCCGCCATGTCCTTGATCAGCACCTCGCCGCAGGCCAGCTCGCGTTCGCCGATCAGGAGGCAGTAGCGGCAGCCCACGCGGTTCGCCGCGCGCATCTGCGCCTTCGCGCTGCGGCCTTCAAAATCCATGTCGGCCGACACGCTGGCCGCCCGCAGCGCCTCCAGCAGCCCGAAACATCTCTCCAGGCCGGCCTCCCCGAAGCTGACCACGAACACGTCGGGGCGCACGGCGCAGGGGGGCGCCGGCCCAAGCTCGGCCTCCATCGCCAGGATGCTCGCCTCGACGCCCATCGCAAAACCGACGCACGGCATGGGCGGCCCGCCGAGCTGCTCCACCAGCCCGTCGTAGCGGCCGCCCCCGCAGATCGTGTCGCGCGCGCCGAGCCCGGGGTGCTTGATCTCAAAGACCGTGCGCGTGTAATAGTCCAGCCCACGCACCAGGCGCGGGTCCTCCTCGTAGCCGAGGCCGCGCTCGCCCAGCACGCGCTTGAGAGAGCCGTAATGCCCGCGGCACTGCCCGCAGAGGTAATCCGTCACGGGCGGCAGGTCCGCCACCGCGCGGCCGCATGCCTCGTTCTTGCAGTCCAGGATGCGCAGGACGTTGCGCTCAAGGCGGCTGCGGCAATCCCCGCACAGCTCTGCGCGCCGCTCCTCCAGGCGGCGCCGCAGCTCCGCGCGGTAAGCCGGCCGGCACTGCTGGCAGCCGATCGAGTTCAAAAACAGCCGCTGCCCCTTCAGGCCGACCTCCCTGTAGATGGCGCTCGCCAAGAGCACCACCTCGGCGTCCATCAGTGGGCTTGCGCTCCCGATCGCCTCGACGCCGATCTGGTGGAACTGCCGGAGCCTCCCCCTCTGGGGCCGCTCGCGGCGAAACATGGGGCCCGCATACCAGAACTTCTGGAACGGCTGCTGCCTGTGCAGGTTGTCCGCCAGGTAAGCCCGCACGGCCGGAGGGGTGCCTTCAGGCCGCAGCGTGATGCTCTCGCCCTCTCCCGTCGGGAGCGTGTACATCTGTTTCTCGACGATGTCCGTCGTCTCGCCCGTCCCCTTGACGAAAAGGCGCGTGTCCTCGATGACCGGCGTCTGGATCTCGCCGTAGCCGTAGAGGCCGAACAGGCGCACGGCGGCCCCATGCAGGGCCCGCCAGTGTCCCCACTGGCCCGGCAGCCTGTCCTCGGTCCCCTGCAACGAACTGATGTGCTCTTCGGTCATGCCCAGGGATGATCGCGCGCTTACGGGGCAAAGCGATTCACGGCCGGCCTGAGATTGTAGCAGAAAGGCCCGACGCTGCAAAGCAGACGCGGCACAGGCCGCCCCGCCGCACAACGGGCCCGGTGCCCGGCGCTTACCGCAGGGAGGCACCCAGGTAGTACGGCCACACGACCAGCGCCAGCACCGCCTTCCAGAAGGAAAGGTGCACGTAGCCGGTGGTGAACAGCCAGCCGATGAGCCAGATCGGGCCAGCGAGGCCGGTCACGGCAATGCTAACGCCTCGCTTGCGGTCGTTTCCTGCCATATGATCCCTCCTGCATGCTGCACCTGCGGACAAAATCCACGTGCCGGCCGCACGACTGCGCCCGGGTTCGTCATCAGTGCCACCACTCAGGCGAACTGCGGCAGGTACTCGCGAGAGGCCGCCAGCAGCTCCTCCAGCATCTGTTCGGCCAGCTCCGGCCTGATCGCCATCTCGTCCACCATCAGCGCCTGGAGGGCGAGCCTGCGGTCGCCCTTGACCGCCGCGTCGGCCACAAGCTCCTGCCAGGCGATGCGCTTCTGGAGCATGCCGGCGAGGGCGGTCGGCGCATCGCCGACGAATATGCCGCGCACGCCGCACGAGTCCGTCACCCCCTCCAACTCGAGGACGGCGTAATCGGGCAGGTTCGGCACGCAGCCGCGGTTCGGGATGTTGACGATGTGCACGTGGCGGCGGCCGAGAGCGATCGCCTCGATCAGCACGCCGAGCCCCTCGCCCGTGATCGCATCGGACGGCGCTTCGGGAAGCTCGACCTCCTTCAGCGCCTCCGCGTAGTGCCTTAGCTGCGTGGCGCGATCCGGCGCGGCCTGGGCCGGGTGCGGCCGCTCGCCGAAGAAGTAGTGCTTGTGCTCGGCGAGGCCGTAGGGCATCTGCTCCGGACCCGCGAGCTGAGCGAGGAAGGGGTAGAACTCGATGCAGTGCGACTCGTCGGCGAACAAGATGCGATAGCCGTAGACCTGCGAGAGCCTGTCGCAGAACGGCCGGCGCATGGCGGGGTCTTTCTGCTCGGCCACGCGCCGCATCAGCTCCGGCAGCACGTCCTGCCCGCGGTGGCGCATGCGGATGGTCCAGTAGTAGTGGTTCGTGCCGATCCAGACGACCTCCAGCTCGTGCGGGTCCACGCCCAGGACCTGGGCGGAATAGACGATGCCGATCTGCACGCCGTGGCAGATGCCGATGGTGTTGATCGAGGTGTATTTGTTCATCGCGCGGCACAGCACAGCCATGGGGTTGGAGTGGTTGAGCAGGACGACGGCGGGGCAGCGCTTCTCCATCTCGCGGCAGATGTCGATGTAGACGGGGACGCTGCGCAGGGCCATCATCATGCCCCCCGGTCCGGCGGTGTCGGCCGTGAGCTGGTAGATGCCGTACTTGGCGGGGATCATGACGTCCTGCATGTGGGCGCCCGTGCCATAGACGCTGCCGGCCGAGGCGCCGGCCCCACCGATGGAAGAGATCGCGAAGTCGGCGCCCTCCACCGCCTCGGCCAGCCGGTGGCAGGCCCGCACACGGAGGCCGGCGCCGCTCTGGTCCGCGAGCCGCCGTCCGAAGGCGGCCATCAGCTCGGACTTCTCGCGGTCAATGTCGTAGAGAACGATCTCGCTGCCGGCGAGGCCCTCGATGACGGCGAGGTCCGGCAAGGCCCGCGAGAAGTACGTGCTCCCACCGCCCAGGCAGACGATCTTCTTGCTCGGCATC
>CAYYNS010000058.1:5062-8310 GCA_964473085.1 uncultured candidatus Brocadiaceae bacterium | reverse complement strand
GCGCCAACAATGGCGTACTGGGCTGGCGCCACGGAGAGGTCCAGCGAGTAGACACGCATGCTGCTCAGGGCATTCTGCGCGACGGCGGCCGCGCTCGTGCGGTGGCCTGCCGTGGTGATGTTGCGGACCGCCAGGTGAAAGAGCGTCGCAATCCCGATCATCCCCAGGCTCATGATGCCGATGGCGATGAGGATCTCAATGAGCGTCATGCCGCGCCGGCCCTTATGGCACACCCTTGCGGGCTCCCCATCCCGGCATGGACGCTGCTGCGCGGCCGGCACAGGTGCCGACTGCCTCGACATCATCGTGAGCCTCTCGTGGTCCATTAGAGCACCCCCCTCTCATTCATCCCAGATCTGTGCCATGCCGCTGGCGAAAACGATCTCGATCCGTTTGGTCCGTTCGCCCTGGAGGTCGGTCACGCGAATGAACCGGTTCGCCATGCCCATCTGAGCGAGGTCGAGCGAACCAGTGGGAGCGAAGGCCACGAAGTCGCAAGCGCCGCTTCCGTCCGGCAACTCCACGGGCGGGTTGGCTGCGAACCGAGTGCCGGTGGGCAGATACGTCTGCGTCTTTGTGCCCTCCACAAGCAGGCGCTTGCTGGGGTTGCCAACGTCCTGGACAAAGTCCACGTATGCGTAGAGCTCCATGGGGCCGTCGGGGACTCCGATGGTGAGCGCCGCGCAGGTATTGTGCGTAGCCGCATAGGTCCTGGCCTGGTAGAGCAGCGCCTGCAGCGTCCTTGCGGCCGAGCGCAGGGCCCGCCCGCGCAGCATGGGCCCCACCGCCACTACCGCCATGGAGGCAACCAGCATCATGATCGCCACCACGACCAGCAGCTCGGCGAGGGTGAACCCGCCCGCTGCGGTGTCCCTGGGCCCGTTTTGGGCCATAGAGTCACTCCCTTCCCCAGTTGACCACGTCGTCTGCTGGATCCGCGGGGTCTGCGCCGAGCGACCAGATGTCCAGGCCCGGGCTGTTGTGGCCGCCCTTGCAGACGAGGATGTACCTGCCCCAGGCGTCCAGAACCACACCCTGGAGCCCCCCATCGTCGCCCACCTCGGAGGGCTTGACAGCCTCCAGGCCGAGCAGAACTGTGGCGAGCTGGGGGTAGTCGGTGGCGGCAGCGTCATCCGCGATGGCGTCCGGCCAGTGCCCGATCATGCTCTCGTAGTCACGCAGCGCCGTGGCGATTCTGTCAATGAGCATCCGCGTGCGGTCCCGGCGGCCCTTGGCGCGGACAGCCTGACCCACCCCGACCCCGATCCCGGCCAGGAGCACGATTATGCCGATCACCACCAGCAGCTCCACCAGGGTGAAGGCCCGTCGAGCGGCGCCGTCGGGAGGCTCAGAGTTCTGCATGGACTTTTCACCTTCCCTGCGTCAGAGGCAGACTACCAGTTGCCCATGTCATCGCCGAGGTTGAGGGTGGCCACATTGCCCTGGGTCGGATGCAAGGCCACTACCGCATCGGTACCGTCCCAGCCCGTGCTCCAGATGTCCACGGAGGTCGGATGAACGTTGCTGACGTTCCAGGCCACGTCCGGGGGCACAAGGTCAACGACCCATGTCTGACTGCCCTGGTCCGCGTCGTTGTTGTCGAAGCAGTAGTAGATAATGCCGTTCCTTGGGCCGAGCGCGTCCACGAAACGGCCTTCGAGCGGGTCCTCGTCTACCAGGCCGTCGCCGTCGTTGTCAATCCCGTCCGGCTGGTCCTCGCCGTACTGCCCGTCGTTGTCCAGGTCCAGCCGGTCAATGAGCCTGTCAGGGGGGAACTCGAAGTAGGGGCCGCCGCTGTGGGTGAACCCGCCCGCGACGCGGAAGCGGTTCCCGAGGTAGTACACTATGCACCGGGCACAGTCCTGCGTGTCGGTCACATCCGGCGGGTACTCGCCCCAGTCGCTGAAGTAGGCGTGCATGGCGGCCTCCAGGGCCTCCAGTTCGCTCCTGGTGACGCCCTCCTTGACGTGCCTCCTGGCCGCACTGATTGCGGGCACCAGAAACGCCGCCAGCACCGCGATGATGGCCATCACCACGAGCATCTCCACCAGCGTGAAGGCGCTGTTTGGCCTTCCGGCCACCGAGCTTCTCATGGCCTCATCTCCTTGTTCTCCCTGGACCAACAACTGGCCGGGGCGCAGACGCTCCTGAAATCAGGACAGCGACTGCATGATCTTGATGAGCGGCATGAACAGCGAAATGACGATGAAGCCGACTATCAGGCCGAGGATGATGATCATGATGGGCTCCATCAGGCTGGTCAGGCTCTCGACGGCCACGTCTACCTCGCCGTCATAGGTGTCCGCTATCTTGACCAGCATGCTGTCCAGGTTACCGGTTTCCTCGCCGACGTCTATCATGTTCACGACCATGTCGTCGCAGACCCTGGTCTCGCTGAGTGGCGCAGCAATGGGCTCGCCCTCCCGGATGCTGTCGTGGACGTTCGTCAGGGCGCTTGACAGCAGGATGTTGCCCACCGTGTCGCGGGTAATGCTGAGGGCTTCCAGGATCGGTACGCCGCTAGAGATCAGGGTTCCAAATGTCCGGCTGAACCTCGCGATGGCCGCCTTTCGGATGATGGGACCGAACAGGGGCATATGGAACTTCACCCAGTCGGTCGAGTAGCGCCCCATCTTGCTCGCCCGGAACAGCTTGTAAAGGACAAAAATCCCGATAGGGATCAAAGGAAGCAGGAACCAGTAGTCCTTGGCAAAGTCCGAGACCGCCAGCAGGATCTTGGTCGGCAGCGGCAGGTCCACCTCGAGCTCCTTGAACATGTCCATGAAGCTCGGGATGATGAAGATGATGATACCGGTTACGATCAGGGAGGCGAAGGTTAGCACGGCGAGCGGGTAGACCATCGCACCGATGACCCGGCGCTTCAGGCGGGCGGCCTTCTCGCGGAACTCCGCCAGCCGCTGGAGCACAACGTCGAGCACGCCGCCTGCCTCGCCTGCCTTCACCATGTTGACGTATAGGTCGTCGAATGCCTTCGGGTGGTGCGCCATCCCCTCCGACAGGGAGCTACCGCCCTCGACGTCCTCCGTCACGCCCCCAACGATGTTCTTCAGAGCACTGGGGCGCATCTGCTCCTCCAGGATGTTGAGGCTCTGCACCACTGGAATCCCGGCATCCGTCAGGGTCGAGAGCTGGCGGGTAAATGTGGTAAGATCCTTCGCCCGGACGCCTCCGATGACGATCCGGCTGAGCTTTCTGGGGGGGCGAGCCCCGCGCAGGCCCACCCTTGC
>CAYYNS010000058.1:0-4962 GCA_964473085.1 uncultured candidatus Brocadiaceae bacterium | reverse complement strand
CCGCAAGCAGCCCACTGTCTCGCAGGGAGCGCGTGCCGTATTTGCGGGCGCACTGCCGCAGCTCGCCCGTGGAGGCCTCCCTCAGTAGCAGGTCCCGCAGCTCGTCGTTCATGACCAGGACCTCAAATACGCCCAAGCGCCCCTTATAACCGATGTTGTTGCAGAGCTGGCAGCCGCGTCCCCGGAAGAATTTCTTGCCGCTGACCTCTTCCGGCCTCAGCCCGACCTGCATGAGGTTCTCGGCCGTGGGTTCGTATTCCTCCTTGCAGTTCGTGCAGATGCGACGCACGAGTCTCTGTGCGACCACGCCCTCCAGGCTAGCGTTGATGAGGTAGGGCTCAAGCCCCAGGTCAATCAGGCGGGTGATGGCCGTAGCGGCGTCGTTGGTGTGGCTGGTGCTGAAGACTATGTGCCCGGTCAGGGATGCCTGGACGGCGATCTCGGCCGTCTCCAGGTCACGGACCTCTCCGACCAGGATGATGTCGGGGTCCTGACGCAGGAAGTGGCGCAGGCACCGAGCGAACGTCAGGTCAATCTCCGGCTTGATTTGCACCTGCATGACGCCCTCGAGGTTATATTCGACCGGGTCCTCAGCCGTGAGGATTTTCACGCCCACATCGTTCAGTTCATTGAGGATGGCATAGAGGGTGGTGGTTTTGCCGCAGCCGGTCGGCCCCGTGCACAGGACGATCCCGGTCGGCTTGTTGATCAGCTTGTGCACCTGTTCCATATCGTCGGCGCGTAGGCCGAGCTTATCCAAGTCGAGAGCTACCTGGCGGCGATCCAGTACTCGGCAAACCACGCTCTCGCCGAACATCGTGGGTAGGCAAGATATCCGCAGGTCCACGGGCATCCCGCTGATGTTCAGCTCCATGCTGCCGTCCTGGGGGCGACGGCGCTCGGCGATGTCCAGGCCGGCCATGACCTTGATACGGGTTGCCAGGGCCAGGTGCAAGTGCCGGGGCGGCGGGACCATCTCGTAGAGCACCCCGTCAACGCGGTAGCGGACCTTGAACTCGTCCTCAAAAGGCTCGAAGTGGATGTCGCTGGACCTATCCTGGATGGCCTGCAGGAGCACAAGGTTCAGGAGTTTTCGCACCGGTGCCGTATTGGCCATCTCTTCCAGGCTTTCGAGGTCAATGGACTCGCTCTCTCTGAGCTGGTACTTGTCCAGGTCTTCCCAGTCCTGGCTGAGCTCTTGAAGGACCTGCTCGATGTCTTCCTGGGTGCTATAGTATCGCTCCAGTGCCCGGCCGACCGCCTTTTCGTTGCTGACCGCTCCACGCACCTCGCAGTCGAGCAGGAACCTGAGGTCATCCAGCGTTTTCAGATGCGTTGGGTCCGCCAGGGCTACGGTCAGCACGCCATCATCGTAGCTGACTGGTATGACCCGGTAGGCGTGCGCAATGGCCGCAGACAGGCGGTTGATGACGGCAGCAGGGATATCCGTGCTGTCCAGGTCAACGACCTCCATGCCGCTCTGTCTGGCCAGGGCGAGCGACAGGTCCTCAGGCTGGATGTAGCCCAGCTCCACGAGGATGCCCCCCATGGCGCCCCCTCTTTCCTTCTGGATGGCCAGCGCCTCCTGGATCTGGCTTTCGGTGACCTTTCCCATGTCCTTGAGGATGCGGCCCAGAAGCTTCTTGCGGTATTCTACGGTCGGCCTCATAGTGTCGGGCCCCTTGTCTTTTGTCTAAAGGCGGCAGGTCAGGCTTCTTCGACCGGCGCTTCCAGCTCCTTGAGTCTCTCGTTGACCTCGTTGGGGTAGCGGCAGCGCGTCAGCACCTCCACCCGTTCGATGATGCCCTTGCTGTAGAGTTCCAGCAGGGAATCGTCCAGCAGCTTCATGCCCCTGTCGCGGCTGGTCTGGATGGTGGAATCTATGCGGAAGGTCTTGTTTTCCCTGATGAGGTTGCGCACGGCGTTGTTGACCAGCAGGATCTCAAAGGCCGCCACAAGGCCGGTCTTGTTGACCCGCGGTATGAGGGTCTGGCTGAGCACGGCCACGAGGGTGGAAGCAAGCTGGGTGCGGATCTGTTGCTGCTGTTCTGCTGGGAACTGATCAATGATCCTTTCTACGGTCTCCTGGGCGCTGTTGGTGTGAACGGTTGACAACACCAGGTGCCCCGTTTCGCCTGCGCCGATGGCAAGGCGCGTGCTTTCCAGGTCCCGCATCTCGCCCACAAGGATCACGTCCGGCGCCTCTCGCAGGGCGCGCCGCAAGGCCTCGTAGAAATCCGGCACGTCCGAGCCCAGCTCGCGCTGGCTGACCACTGCCTTCTTGTGATCGTGGCGATATTCAATGGGGTCCTCGATGGTGATGATATGCACGCGGCGGTTCTCGTTCACGTAATCAACCATCGTAGCCAGGGTGGTAGTCTTGCCGCTGCCCGTCGGTCCGGTCACCAGCACGAGGCCGCGCGGCCGGTGCAGCAGCTCCTGAATGCGCTTGTCGAGGCCGAGCTCCTGGAAGCTCCTGATACGCCACGGGATCAGGCGCAACACGATGCAGATGTTGCCCTGCTGCCGGAACACGGCCACGCGGAACCGCGCCCTCTGCTCGAAAGAAAAGCCGAAGTCCGTCGAGCCTACTTCATGGAGCTCCTGCTGTCGGTGCTCCGGGGTTATGCTCTTCATAAGGGCGACGGTGTCTTCGGCCTTCAAGACCTCAGTGGGCAGGTCCTGCAACTCGTCGCGCAGGCGAAACACGGGGGGGCGGCCCACCGTGAGGATGATGTCTTCCGCCTCTTTCTTGACAGCGGCTGCCAGCAGTTTCTCCATCTGAACCATGGACGCCTCAAGCTTTACAGCTCATGAATCGAAGAATCTCCTTTTCTGCGTGCCCACTGGCAGATCCGAAAGGGACTTCAATGGATATCTTCGACGCCGCCGGCGACGTGCAGCACTTCCTCCAAGTCGGTGATGCCCCGCAGGACCTTGCGAAGCCCGTCCTCCATGAGGGTCGTCATCCCCAAGGCGCGCGCCTTGGCCCGGATTTCGCCAGCAGGTGCTTTTTGGAAGGCCAGTTCGCGCAGTTCATGGCTCATGTACATCAGCTCGAAGATCCCGGTGCGTCCACGGTAGCCCGTGCCGCCGCAATCCGGGCAACCCTTGCTGCGGTAGAGCGTCACGCCCTGCACGTCCTCCGGCTTCCAGCCGACGGCCCGCAGGAGTTTGTCAGGATATTCGTAAGGCTCGCGGCAGTTCTTGCACAGACAGCGCACCAGGCGCTGAGCCATCGCCGCCACCACCGAGGAGGCAACCAGGAAGGGCTTGATGCCCAGGTCTATCAGGCGCGGGATAGCTGTCGGGGCGTCGTTGGTGTGCAGGGTGCTGAACACCAGGTGGCCGGTCAGCGCTGCCCTGATGGCGATCTCGGCCGTCTCGCTGTCGCGGATCTCCCCCACCAGGATGATCTCGGGCGCCTGCCGCAGCATGGCACGCAGGATGGCGGGGAACGTGCGCCCGATCTCCGGCGCCACCTGCGTCTGGTTGATGCCAGAGATGTGGTACTCCACCGGATCCTCAGCGGTCAAGATTTTGGTGTCCGGCCGGTTCAGGGCGTTGAGCGCCGCATAGAGCGTTGTGGTCTTGCCGCTTCCAGTGGGCCCAGTGACCAGGAAAATGCCGTTGGGCTGACGGATGATGCTCTCGAAGCGCTGCAGGTCAACCTCGTCGAACCCCAGCTCGGTCAGGTTAACCATGACCGATTCCTTGTCCAGGATTCGCATCACGATGCTTTCGCCGTCGGTGGTGGGGATGTCGCTGACGCGCAGGTCTATCTGGCGCCCAGCAGTCCTCATCAGGATTCGGCCGTCCTGGGGCCGGCGCTTCTCCGCCAGGTCCATCCCCGACATGAGCTTGAGGCGGGCGATCATGGACGACTGGAGCCTCTTAGGGGGCGACTCCACCTCGCGGCACACGCCGTCAACCCTGTAACGCACGCGCAGACGGTTCGCCAGAGGCTCAACGTGGATGTCGCTGGCGCGCTCGCGGACAGCGTCCGACATGATGAGGTTGACCAGCCGGATGATGGCCGCGTCCTCGCGCTCTTCGCCACGCTTGCCCTTCCCCTCATCGCCCGGGGCAGGCTCGAACACGCTGGTCTCGTAGGAGCTCGTCTCATAGGAGCTCATCTCGTAGGCGCTCACCTCCGACATCTCTGAGAAGGACACCTCGCTCTCCGAGAACTCCCGCAGCATGTTGTCCACCGTGGACTCCTCGGTCCCGTAGTACTGCTGGATGGCCTGCTCGATGTCCGCCGCGGGGGCCAGCACGGGCTTGACCTCCCGGTCCAGGATGAACTGGAGGTTGTCTATCTTGCACAGGTCCAGGTCCGAGATCGCCACGGTCAGCGCCCCGTCACGCAGCCGCACCGGCATGATGTTGTGCATCTTCGCCGTCCTTCGGGGCACCACCTCGATCGCCTCGCTCTGCGGTTTGACCTTCTTGAGATCAACCACCGGGACGTCAAACTGTTCGCCCAGGCATTGCAGAACGTCCCACTCGCTTGCGAAGCCGAACCTCACCAGTATCTCGCCCAACTTGAGGTTCTCGCTCGATTTCTGCTGGTACTCAAGCGCCCGCTCGATCTGCTTCTGGTCAACCAGCCCCTTCTCCAGGAGCATCTCCCCGATCGTCAGCCGTTTGCCCATTACAATCCTCTCGTGCGGAGTTCGGTTGGAAGAAGCCTACCCTTTGTGCACTATAAAGGTTCCACAAGCGTGCGCGCCCAAATCAACCTGTTGGGCAGCCGGGTTGTTTTCCCGGTGCTCTCAGCGGCACCCTCACCCTTCCCAGAGCGGCTGCCCTCGCCTGATGTGCGCCTCGTCTTGCCAGCCCTGCCGGGACGGCAATAAGATAACGTTCCCATTGCCTTGACGAAACCGGGCTTCTACGCACAACCCCCCTCTATTATTATAGAGCTACCCTGCCCGAAAGCAAGATCAAATGCCATTCTCA
>CAYYNS010000057.1:1542-8398 GCA_964473085.1 uncultured candidatus Brocadiaceae bacterium | reverse complement strand
TCCTTCAGCCGGCGCGGGATCGGGAGGTTCCGGGTGAACGCCTTCGTGCAGCGCGGCTCTATCGGCCTTGCCCTCAGGGTGCTGCCATACGAGGTGCAGGGCTTTGAGGAGTTGGGGCTGCCGGCGGACACCATGCGCAGGCTCTGCGGCATGCACAACGGCATGGTGCTGATCTGCGGGCCGACCGGCAGCGGCAAGAGCACGACGCTTGCCGCCATGGTCTCACACGTCAACAGGACCCAGAGGCGGCACGTCATCACGATCGAAGACCCGATCGAGTTCGTCCACCATCACGACAAGGCCATCGTGGACCAGCGCGAGATCGGCACGGACACCGAGAGCTTCGCCGCCGCCATGAAGCACGTGCTGAGGCAGGCCCCTGACGTTGTGCTGGTGGGCGAGATCAGAGACGCCGAGACGATGCGCACGGCCCTGCTGATCGCCGAGACGGGCCACCTGCTGCTTTCAACTATCCACGCGGCGGAGGTCGTGCAGGGGCTAAGCCGCCTGGTGGACATGTACCCAACCGACCAGCAGCATGAGATCCGCGTGTCGCTCTCGCTGGTGATGCGGGGCATGCTGGTGCAGCAACTGCTGTCGCCGCTCACCGAGGGCCCGCGCCTGCTGGCCTACGAGGTGATGCTGACCAATCCCGCCATCGCGAACCTGATACGTGAAGGCAAGTTCGAGCAGGTCTACACGCAGATGCAGACGCGAAGGGGGGAGGGCATGCGCACGATGAACGACTCGCTGGCCGCCCTGCTGCGCATGGGCAAGATCACAAGGGAGACAGCGCTGGCCCGCAGCCCCAACCCGCGCGAGCTGCTCGCACTTATGGGAAGCGAGTAAGAAGATGCGTTTCAGCTACGCCGCCAGAAAACAGAACGGAGAGGGCGTCTCCGGCACGCTCGAAGCACCGGACGCCCACTCGCTCGCAGCGACCCTGCGCTCGGAAGGCCTGATCCCTGTCTCGATCAGCGAGGTGAGCGCCAGGACGATATTTACCGGCGCCAGGAGACAGCGCGGCGGCGGCCGGCCGAAGCTTGCCGACGTGGCGCCTTTCGTGCGGCAACTCGGCGTGATGCTGCGCGCCGGGGTAAGCCTGGTCACGGCGCTGGACGACCTATCAAAGCAGATCGAGAAGCCGAACTTCACCCGCGTGGTGGAGGACCTGCGAAACCGGGTCGTGGGAGGCTCGCCGCTGTCGGTGGCCATGAAGATGCACCCGCGGGTCTTCACCCCCCTGATGTGCGCGCTGATACGCGCCGGGGAGGAGTCCGGCCGCCTGGAGCAGGTCGCCCTCGACCTGGCCTCATACCTTGACAGCCAGATTTCCCTGCGACGCCAGGTCAGGGGCGCCCTGATCTATCCGATATTTATCGCCTGCTTTTTTGCGGTCGCCGTCGTCATACTTTTCGTGTTCCTGATCCCAAGGTTCCAGGCGATCTACGAGGGGCTGGGCCAGAAGCTGCCTTTGCTGACGAGCATTGCGCTGGGGATCAGCGTGTGGGTGCGGCGATGGTTTTTCGTGATCGCAGCCGTTGTTCTGGGCGCTGTGCTGAGCGTTCGCATTGCGGCCCGTATCCCGCGGGCGCGCGCACGGCTGGACCGGCTGACCCTGGGGCTGCCCGTAATCGGGCGGCTTGCCCTAAAGATCGTGCTTGTGCGGTTCCTGGAGACCCTCGCCACGCTCCAGCGCAGCGGCGTGTCCATCCTGATGTCCCTTGACATAGCCCGCGACACCGCAGGCAACAAGGTCGTTGAGGAGGCGCTGGGGCAGGCCCGCATGGAGGTCATGAGGGGCTCTTTCCTGTCCCGAGAGCTCGCCAGGAACAGTGTCTTCCCACGCATGCTGGTGCGGATGGTGGCAGTGGGAGAAGAGACGGGCAACACCGAGGAGCTGCTCGGCCAGACGGCAACCTTCTACAAGGAGGAGGTCAACACGGGCATCCAGGCCGCCACCAGGCTGATCGAACCCACCCTGATCATCTTGATGGGCATAGTAATTGCTTTTGTAGTAATTGCAGTGTATCTGCCGATCTTCAAATTAGGGAGCATACTGCGTTGAAATGCGGGTCGGCGTTCGGGTAGGCTCTGGAAACTGAGGTTGGGCGAATGCAGTGAGGCAGAAAAGTGCTGATCGGGCAGGTAAGGAGCGTAGCGTTTTGGGTCACAGCGGCAATGCGGGAGGCGAACAGGCGATAGTTGGAGTGTCTCAACTGTGCCCACATCCCATCAGGAAGGAGGCAGACTAATGGGAATGGTAAGCAGGAAGAGGGGTGCCGCAGGCTTTACGCTGATTGAGCTGGTAGTCGTCGTCATCATCGTGGCGATCCTGGCGGCGGTGGCCGTGCCGATCTACCTCGCCTACACGCGGCGGGCGCACATGTCGGAGGCTCTGGCCGGCCTGGGCAGCATCCGCACCGCCGAACGGGCCTACTATGCGGAACACAACGTCTACCTGGCCGTCGCCGCCGGCGACATGGGCGAGGACCCCACGGACGATCCCCCGGGGCTCGGGATAGACTTCAGCAAGAACACCTACTTTGACGAGAACGCCTTCAGTGCAGCCCTGGACGCCGGCACGGGGTTCATAGCCACGGCGAACGGGAGCGCATCCACCGCCCCCAGAGCTAGCGACATCGTGAAGTACAAGGCGCAGATGAACGGCGATGGCGAGGTACGCTACGACTGGGGCTCGGGTTATACGGACTGGGAGTGAGGCATAGCACGGTCGTGCAGGGGTCGCCAGTCGGGGCCCCTGCACGGCCAGGCGGCGGGCGCACGGTCTGTGCCTTGCGCATGGGGCGCGTTTGTCGCGCTTCACGCGGATGAACTGTTGCCGATGGAGCTGAGAATGCGAGCAACAGGCGCGGGGCGCACGAAAGAGGCCAGGAACTGTCGGGAACCGCGCCGGGCTTTCACGCTGGTGGAGGTGGTGGTGGCGCTGGTGCTGCTTGCAGTGGGCGTGCTGGGTGCCCTCGCCTTCTTCTCGGCCGGCACAAGTTTCCTCAGTGTGCAGAACCACAAGCGGACCGCTGCCGAGATCGCATACTCGCACCAGGAAGAGCTCAGGACTGCCTCCTTCGACGCCCTCCCATCCCAGCAGGAAGACGACCAGGAGGTCCAGATAGATGCGCTTGCGGGCCTGCGGGATACGGTCGTGGAAGACGTGGACGAGGACCAGGACGGCACGGTGGACTACCGCAAGGTCACGGTAACGGTAAGCTGGCTGGAGAACCAGCGTGACCAGCGGGTGGAAGTCGTCACGCTGCGCTCACGGTGGCGCTGAGATGAACAGGGGCATGACCCTGGTGGAGATCCTGGTTGGCATGGCGGTCGCAACCATCCTGGGGCTGACCGTCGGCCTGGCACTGGTGACGGCGACGGACATGTCGGCCAGGGCCAGACGACCCGTGGAACTCAAGCGAGATGCCACCTTCGCCCTGAATGCTGTGCAGAGGAGGGTGCGGGCACTGTCGCCCGACCAGGTCCAGATAGGTGAGGCGGGCGACACGCTGACGCTGGCCGACGGCACGGAGCATCCCCCCTATTTTCAGAAGGTAGAGCGCGACCTGGTGTTCTTCGACGGCCAGAACGCGGTGGCGCTGCTAAGGGACCGGGTGGAGTCGCTGAGCTTTGCGCTGGTTGAAGGCTACAGGCCGCAGGACAGCCTGCTGCGCATGGCGCTGGAGGTGAACCATGAAGGCTCAAGCGTCCAGATGGAAAGCCTTACCAGGCTGCGCAATGAGTGAGCCGCACCGGCTCAGGCGCGGATTCATCCTGCCAGCCGTGGTGGTGATAATCTTCCTGCTGACCGTCGTCGGCCTTGCCCTTTTGGAGATGAGCAGGGGCGAGGCGGTCCTGGTCATGAAAGATGCCCAATACCTCAAGGCGTTCAACCTGGCGGAGGCCGGGATCGAACGTGCCCTCTGGAAGATGGCCGATGAGCCGGAATGGGCCGAGGGCTTCACAGACGCCCCGCTCGGGGACGGGACCTATTCGGTCACCGTCACGCCGCTTGGCAGCAAGTGGTACATGATCACGTCCACCGGCATCGTCGGGAGGATCGGCAAGACCCTCATGCTGCGGGCGAAGGTCAGCGGCGGGCTGTGGCCACCCGCCTTTGACTACGCCCTGTTCTGGGGCAACCCGTCCGGGATCCCTGTCAGTGCCGTACTGAAGGAGAATGTCGGCATTGACGGCAGCGTGTTCTGCTACGGAAGCCTGGAAATCGGGAACAACGCCTCCGTCACCGGCGGCGAGGTCTACTCGACGGGCACCGTCACTGGAGGCGGCACTTACACCGTGGGGGAAATGCCTGACCCGCCGCCCGAGAGGCTCCAGTTCGACACCTCTTACTATGACGCCCTGATCGCCCAGGCAGCCGCCCAGCCCAAGGGTAACTGGAAGCTGACAAATGGCTCCGAGTACGCCCTGAACGGTCAGACGCTGCTGGTCAACGGCGACGTGGACGTGGCCAACTCCAGCGCGGTGCGCGGGCCGGGCAAGATCGTTGCCACCGGCAACATAACCTTCGGCAACAAGGCCGCCATCCTGGGCGGCGTAGACCTCATCGCCGGCAAAAAGCTCACCCTCAACAACTGCAGCCAGATAGAGTGCTACGGCAACGTGCTGTTCGGCCGCCTGGGGGTGACGCTCGAGAACAACTGCGCCACCACAGGCAGCGGGATGTTCGTCTACACCCCGGCGAACCTGGAAATGACCAACAACGGCGCGTTCCGGGGAGCGTTCTGGGGCGGCGAAGTCGAGTTGACCAACAACCTGAGCATTGTCGGCTCCGTCTATGCAGATCAGCTGCACGACAACAAGATCAGGAACAACGTGTTCATCGAGCATGACGTGCTCGATTTCCAGCCGCCACCGGGCGTGCCGCCGGGCGTGCCGATCACCGTGACGTTGGGCGAGTGGGCGGAGCAGGAGGCCACCGGCCTCTGACCGCAGAGGGCGCCTTCAGCCCGCGGGTTACCTATTGATTTTGCCCGCGCCCCTGATGTAGGCTTATTGTTCGGCTGGAGGCACGCTCAAAGGAGCAGCAACTTGTGATGACGGCCGGAGCCGGGCACCTCATGGTGGGGCTGGACGTTCAGGCAGGTTGGGCGGGCATAATCGCAGTGTCCCAGCCGAGCTCCGGCCATTACCTGCTGCGGGCGGCGGTCGTAGCCGAGCTTTCCGAGTCCGTGCCTGCCGAGGGGGTCATCCAGGACCTTCGTGCGGAGGCGGGGGTGCGCTCGGAAGGCGTCCGCTGCAACCTGGGCCCCGCAAGCGTCATCGTGCACGAGACACAGTTCCCCGAAATGCCCCTGGAGGACCTGCGCTCTGCGGCGCGGATCGAGGCCGGGCAGCTCATCCCCGATCTGGACCGCATGGCCGTGGACTGCCAGGTAATCGGGCGTTCGGCCACGCAGGAGGGGGCGCCACAGGTGAAGGTGATGGTTGTGGCCGCCCCCCGGCAGGCGATCGAAGAGCGCGCCGCCCTGCTGGGGCGCGCCAGGGTGCGAGTGCTGTCGCTTGTGCCCGACGGGGTCGCGCTGGCCAACGCCGTATCCGTACTCAGGCCGCCGCAAGAGGCCGCCGACGTGCTGCTGGACATAGGGGCAGACAACACCGTGCTGGTAGCGGTGATGCCGCCTGCAAAGGCGATGGCGCCGGTGGTGCGGCAGGTGGCCGGGGGGCTTGACCTACTGGGCGCCCCCGGCAAATCCCGCCCCACGGACGCCCGCACAGCCGACATGGCAAAAGACCAGTGGCTCCAGGACGTGGAGCGTTCAGTCCAGTTCGTCTCCAGCAAGCTCGACGCCCCTGCGCAGCGCATCCTGGTTGTCGGAGACGGCGCGGGCTCGCCCACGCTGCTGGACTGGATCAAGCAGAACCTGGCCATACCGGTCTACAGTTGGAATCCCCTGAACTTCCTTGGCCGCGGGGCCGGCGCACCGTCCGACAGCTTCGTAAAGGAACAAGGACCCCGCCTGGCGGTGGCCGTCGGCCTCGCCTTGATGGAGGGAACCTGACAGGTGGCCGTGCGCTACGACATCAACCTGATGCGAGAGGAGGCTGGCCGGCGCCGGGAGGAGGTGGCGGTCGCGCGCGTCCTGACGGCGGCCCTGCTGCTGCTGGCCCTGCTGCTGATCGTTACCTATGGGATATACCTGGGGCGCGCCCAGCGGATCGCCGCCGACATCAAGGGCGTCCGCTCGCTCCTGGACAGCGCGGCGGCGGCCGGCGTGAGCGCGCAGGACGTGACCCGCTCCCGACAGCAAAGCAAGGAACTAAAGAACCGCATCTCTGAGGCTGCCAACGTGGTGCGCAGCTCCGTCTCGTGGTCCTCAGTGCTCGTCTCGCTCGCCGAATGCTGCGGCTCCGACGACATAGGCCTGCGCAAGGTGACGGCGCGCCCGCGCCAGGAGCAGCCCTTCATCGTCGTGGAGGGCCTCTGCACGGCAGACAACCCCGTCCCCCGAATCCACTCCTTCATGCAGGTGGTGGCAAGCCACAAGGCGTTCGGCCCCGGCAGCCTGCTATCCATCACGAAGAAAGAGGAGGAGCCGGTGCTTTTCGAGGCCGAGATTCCCTTGCATCAGCCAGAGGTCCTCCAGACACAGCCAGGGGGGAGCTGACCATGAACGCCCGATCACAGAGAGCGCGCCTGGCGAAATGGTGGGTGGCAAGCCTGCTGGTGGTGATCATCGTCGAGGCGGCGGTCTGCGCCGCGCTGTTTGTCCCCCAGGTCCGCCTCATGGGGCAGCTCAGGGGGCAGAAACGATATGTCGAGGAGCAATTCGGCAGGCTGCGCCAGGCCCCCGAGAGCTTCCAGCAAGCAGTCTCGCAGGTCAAC
>CAYYNS010000057.1:0-1442 GCA_964473085.1 uncultured candidatus Brocadiaceae bacterium | reverse complement strand
GCAGTGGAGGCCGAGGTGGTCCTGAAGAGCTGGTCCTCAAGCGCGGCCCGCCTGGAGGCTTCCGAGCCTGCGGCGGAGGTGAAATAGGATGAAAAGTGCCTAT
Organism: uncultured candidatus Brocadiaceae bacterium; assembly: GCA_964473085.1. Lineage (GTDB taxonomy): Bacteria > Planctomycetota > Brocadiia > SM23-32 > SM23-32 > CAYYNS01. The sequence continues at coordinate 1,339 of CAYYNS010000057.1, read as the reverse complement.
GTGCCTGCGCTTTTTCTCGGGCTGTTGGTGCTGGTGCTGCTGGCGCTGATGTGGCCGCTGACCCGCCGCTCGACCGCCCAACACAGGATCCAGAGCATCGAGCCGTCCGTAGAGCTGGCCAAGGACATCGAGAGCCTGCAGGCATCCGCAAGCCAGGACCTGGAAAGGGCGAGGGCATTGCTGGCTGCGGCCCAGGAGCGCCGCACACCCGTGACGGTCCCACAGGCCGACCCCTTCGCGCTACAGATGGAGGAGCTCGCCACGGTGGCCGGCGTGCAGTTGCGCCCCTCCACGGCGGCCGTGCCAGAGGAGTCGGCCCTGACTGAGATCGGCGTGGAAGACCTCCAGATCTTCCACAAGGAAGACGAGTGGCCTGCGCTTGCCCTCAGCGGGATCGTGCTGAGCGCAAAGGAGCCGCTGGCGATCATCAACAGCGACGTGCACAAGCTGGGCTCAATCGTCGAGGGCCTCCAAGTCGCCGAGATCACAAAGGGACAGGTCACGCTACTGTCGCCGCAAGGCGAGCGGCGCGTGCTCCTGCTGGAAGGATGGGAACAACCGAAGGAGGGTGAATGAGCAAGCTACTGAAGGTCCTGGCCCTGGCTGCCGCGCTATGGGCCCCCGGCTTTGCCTACGGCCAGCCACAGGGGCAGGCGCAAGACCGCATGACGCTGGATCTGCCTTCCGTCCCGCTGGGGACATTCCTGAAGGTCGTCACGGAACAGAGCGACCTGAAACTGGTGACCAGCTCCGAACTGGCCCAGAAGCCCATCTCGGTGTACCTGCCCGACGTTTCCCCCCGCGAGGCCCTGGACGCCGTCTGCGCTGTCTATGCCTTGGAGGCAGCAGAGAGCCCCAGCGGCATCATCATCATCAAGGAGAAGGAGGCGCCGGCCGCGGTCGAGCAGGCGGCGGCCTTCAAGCTCGAACACGTCGCCGTCAAGAACCTCAAGCCCGCCGTCGCCGCCATGCTCAGCGAGCAAGGAAGGGTGGACGTGGACGAGGCCACGAACGTGCTTGCCGTGCGGGGCTCGGACAGCGACATAGCCAGGGTGCGCGAGCTGGTCTCCACGGTGGACGCCGCGCCGCGCCAGGTCAGGATCGAAACTATCGTGGCCGAAGTCTCGGGCGACGCCGAACGAAAGCTCGGCATCATGTGGGAGCCCGTGGTGAGCTACCAGGGCCCCGTGCGTAAGACCAAGTGCCCGTTCAGCGGTGAATGGGTTGACGTCTCCGAGGACCCGGACGCCTGGACCTACGGCCTGGTGTCGTTCCAGGACTTCCTGATCCGCCTGGAAGCGATGGAGACCGATGGCTCCGCCAAGATTCTGGCCACCCC
>CAYYNS010000056.1:0-8404 GCA_964473085.1 uncultured candidatus Brocadiaceae bacterium | reverse complement strand
GGGCCGACAAGGTGGCCGAGCACATCACGTGCGTCGGCCTGGAAGCCCTCCGGCGCAGCGGCCTCCAGGGCAACGGCCTCTGGATTTACGATGACATGGGCAGCAACCGCGGGCCGCTGTTCAGCCCAGGCACTTTCGAGCAGGTCTTGCTGCCTGCATACCGCCGCATGATTGCGGCCTTCCGCCGGGCGGGCGCCCGCTATGTGCTGCTTCACTCCGACGGGGACATCCGGCCGCTTCTGGACATGCTCATTGAGGCCGGCATCGAAGGCCTCAATCCGGTGGAGCGCCGCGCCGGCATGGACATGGTGCGGCTTCGCAGGTCGTATCCCAGGCTGATCCTGACGGGGGGCATGTGCAACACCTGCACGCTGCTCAAAGGCCCCCTCTCCCGCATCGAAGCGGAAGCGCGCGAGATCATAGAGCTGGGACGCAGCGGGGGCGTGGTCATCGGCACGCACTCGATCAGCCCGGAGGTCCCGCTCGAGCATTACGTTGCCTACCGCAGAGTCTGCGAGACCTTCGGCGTGTACCAGTAAAGCGGTCGAAGGCGTCGCCCGGCGGCGAAGCGCGGCTAATTGCCCGACAAGACGGTTTAGCAAGGTGGACGGCGGTGATCCAGCAGACCTGCCCCGTCGCTGAGGAGGTCTTCAACAGGCGCTTCACCCACCTGCCCCTCTACGAGCTCAGCCGCCAGGACCTGAAGTGCCTGGCCGAGGCGGTCATTGACTCGGTCAACGAGCTGAAGGCTGGCAGGTAGCCTGTGCCAACCCATGTCGGCAGGCGGCCCGCCTTCAACGCTTTCGGGCCTTCCTGCGCGCTTTCAGGTAGTCGGCGAACGCTCGAGAAAACCCGACAATGAACAGCGCCACCGCTGCCGCGCCGATGATGCCGATGGAGCGGAACGAGGTAACCAGAAACACGCAGAGCAGGGCGAGGGCCAGCAGGATGAACGCGCCGGTCAGGAGGTCGGGACCGCGCCGGGCCGCGGCGGCCCGACGCCGCCCGGCGAGCCACAGCACCAGGGCAAGCCACATCGCGCCGGCAAGCGCCGCCGTCAGGTAGCTCATCGGCTCGCGCGGCTCGAACCGCACCACCAGGAGCACGGAGACGGCCGCCATCACCGCCACCCAGACGGCCACCATTGCCCAGTTTGTCTTCCCTCGCCTCGGCATGGTCGGCCCCCGACCTGACCGGCGTTTTCAATCCCTTACTGCGTCCGCCGGCAATTGTAGGCCGAGGCACTGCGCTGTCAACCTGGCCCGCAGCGGCAGGGATTCGGGCAGCAGGGCAAATGGAGGAGGCGGACTACTGGGGTGGAGCATGCCCCTTGCGGAGGATGAGGCAGGCGCGGTGCGTGCCGCCGGCGCCCTTCTCCAGCGCCCTGACCGAGCGCGCCTGGACCGTCCCCCCGTAGGTCTCGCCCAGTAGCTCGACGTCGCGCGCCACGGCAAAGCCCCCCTCCATGTAGCGGCAGAAGAAGGCCCCGGCGTCGCCCCGCACGACGAGCCTGCCGCCGCGCATGCATCGCCCGGCGCTGTTTCCGACACTGCCGAGCACCCTGACGCGGGCCGTGCCGTAAATCTCCTCCCCGCAGAACTGCCCTGCGTTGCCCCCGACAAGGCCGATCCCGCCGCTTGCGCCCTGGAACGCGAAGTCCCCGCACGAGCCTTCGCAGACGACCGTGCCTGCCTTCATGAAGGCGCCGAGGAAATCTCCTGCGTCGCCCGCCACGCGGATCACGGCATCCGAGGAGTCCATCTGGTAGGCGATGTAGTTGAGTGCGCGCCCGACAACGAGCGGCTCGCCGCGCTCGGCGAGCAGTTCGGCCGCGAGTGCTGTCAGGTGGCCGAGAACCTGTTGCTGAAATAGCCCCCGCGGCTCGGCCTCGCGCAGGAGGCTCACGATGAGCTGCGGCTCGTGCGGGCAGGCGGCCCGGCAGGCCGCCCGCTCCACGTAGCCGCGGGCAATGTAGCCCGGCAGCAGGCGCTCCACAATGTCGTCAAAGGCGGTCACGGCGACACCGAATCGGTGGCGTTGGCGGCGCGTCCCTACGAGCAGGGTCCAGAGGAATCCTCCTCCGGATCATCGTAGTGGCTCCGTGCAGCCTCGGCAAGCGTTCCTGAGCCCGAACCTGCGGCTGGTGGTCGCGGCACGTCCGGAAATAACCGCCTGAACAGAAGGGGAGCAGACCCGAGGCAGCTATGCTGCCTCTACCTGAGCGCTTTCGGCGCTCCGGGGTCAACTTGCCGCTCGCTCTCCCATCCCGTATCATCGCGGCCCACCGGAGAGCTAGCGCAAGCAAGGAGCGCGACGATGAAGAAGGTGCGCGTTGGAATCGTCGGGGCTGGCTTCGCCGCAAGCTACCACGTGGAGTGCCTGCGCAAGGTCCACGGCGTGGAGGTTGAGGTTGCGGGCGTTACCTCGCTGAGGGTTGAGAGCCGCGAGGCGTTCGGCCGCTCCCACGGCATCAGGGTCTTCGACAGCCCCCGGGCGATGCTTGCTCATGTGGATGTGCTCGACATCTGTTCGCCGCCCTACGCACACGAGGAGGGCATCCTCGCGGCGGCGGCTGCCGGAAAGGGCATCGTCTGCGAGAAGCCCCTGACGGGCTACTTTGGCCCCCCGGGCGCCGACGAGCGATACCGGGGAGACCTGGCGCCGAAGCGTCCGATGCTCCAGGAGGTGCTCGGGCGCCTTGAGCGCATCGCCGGGGCCGTGCGCTCAGCCGGCGTCCTGTTCGGCTACGGCGAGAACTTCGTCTACGCCCCCAGCATCCAGAAGGAGCGCGAGATCGTCGAGAAGACCGGCGCGCAGATACTGCGCATGACAGGCGAGGAGTCCCACAACGGCTCGGCCTCGCCCGTCTACGGCATCTGGCGCTTCGCAGGGGGCGGGTCGCTAATCGGCAAGGGCTGCCACCCCCTGGGCGGGATGCTATACCTCAAGCGCGTCGAGGGCATTGCACGAGAGGGCCGACCGATCCGTCCGGCGAGCGTCTGCTCACGCACCCACCAGCTCACCCGCCTGAGCGCCTACTGCGACCTGGGCTTCATCCGCACGGACTACCACGACATCGAGGACTACGGCCTGATGCACGTGGTCTTTGAGGACGGCACGGTGGCCGACGTGCTCACGTGCGAGGTGGTGCTGGGCGGGATTTACGACTACGTCGAGGTGTTCGCCAACAACCACCGCACGCGCTGCAACCTGAGCCCGGCGGGCCTGATGAGCACCTATAACCCCAGGGGCGAGCAGTTCAAGGACATCTACCTGGTCGAGAAGCTCAGCACGAAGGAGGGCTGGAGCCCTGCGGCGCCGGACGAAAGCTTCACGATGGGCTACCGGCCGGAGATGCAGGACTTCATCTGGTGCGCGGCCAGCGGGCGGCAGCCCCAGTCGGGCCTGGAGCTGGCGCTCGACACGACCGCTGCCATCTACGCCGCCTACCTGTCGGACGAGATGAAGGGGGCTGAGGTCGAGGTCACCAGGCTCTGAGACGGTCCGCCGCAGGCTGCCCGACGCCCTCAGAGCCACCGCGCGATGAGTGAGCGGCCCTTCTCGCCCGCCTTGACGATCACGAGCGGCTTGCCGCAGAGGACGGCGATCCGTTCGGGCAGGCCTGCCGTGGCGGAGCGCTGCCAACGGGCAGGGGCGGCGGTTCCCATCACGATCAGGTCGGCCCGCTCGGCCTCGCCGAGGATGGCGCCGATGGTGTTCTTGGACACGACGCGCCGGCGCTCCAGAAGCTCGGCCGGACAGGCAACCGCCGGCACGGCCTGCGCCATGAAGGCGTCCATCTCGAAGGACGCATCGCCCGGGGGCGCGACGTGCAGCACCATCACCCGCCCTTTCTTCTGGTCAGCAAGGATAGAGGCCGTCCTCAGGGCAAGGATGTCGCTGCGGCCGCCGAAGACGGGTACCAGGACGCTGGCGAAGGGCGGTGCGCTGCAGTCCCTGAACACGATGACGTCGCACGGGGCGCGCCGCAGCACGGGCGCTACCGTGCTGCCGAGGATGGGCAACTGCGGCCGCGGCTTGCGCTCAGAGGTCAGGATGATGGCGTTCGCCCTGTGCCTGGCGGCTTCCGTCAGGATGCCGCGCACGGTCCGACGGCAGTAGAGCACCGCGCTGTTGACCGAGGGCTGCAGGGACAGATACAGCATCGCTTCCGCGATTGCCTCCCGCCCACCCAGCGCGTGCAGGGGGGCGTCCGCCAGCGGGAGCTGGTCGGGCATCTCGACGACGTGCAGGAGCTGCACTGAGGCACGCTCGGCCTGCGCCAGGCGAGTGACGGGAGCCACGATGCGCAGCGCGTGCTCGGGATCAACCAGGGGAACCAGGATGCGGTTGCCTTCCCCGACCGGCTCGGCCGTCTCCTCCAGCGTCAGTATCTCCTCGCGGATCGGCACGGCCCGGCCGCGCGAGTATGCCAGGTAGACGGCCAGACCGGCCAGGATCCAGGCGGGCGCTATCACCCAGGCCACCCAGCTCACCCTGACGATATAGACGCTCAGGCCCAACTGGACCGCCACCGCGACCGCCGGCAGGACCGGGAACAGCGGGGCCAGGTAGCCATAGGTCAGCTCCTCCCCCATGGTGCGCCTGATCCGGATGGCCGACAGGTCGGCGATGGCGAACATGAACAGGAACATGATGCTGGCGGTGGCGGCCACGTGCAGGATCGGCAGCAAGGCCACCACCACAAGCGCCATGAGCGCCGTCGCCAGCAGGGCCGCGTGCGGCGTCCTGGTCTTGCCCGATATGCGCCCGAACAGCCCGGGCAGCATCCTGTCGCGCCCCAGGGCGTATAGCATGCGCGTGCCAGAGTATATGGTGGCATTGAGCGCCGATGTGGAGGCGAACAGCACCGTCAGCGTCGCTACCACCGAACCGAACGGGATGAGCTTAGAGACAGCCGCCCCGAAACCCATCTCGCCCTGCATGCCCAGCCACTGCCAGGGGGGCTGTCCCACGCGCCTGATGCCGGCTATGAGGGCAAAGCCCACGGCAAGGTATGTGGCCGTCACGATTGCCACCGACCAGAATATCGCCCTCGGCAGGTTGCGCCGGGGGTCAATCGCCTCGTCCCCCGCCGTCGCAATCACCTCGTAGCCCTCGAAGGCGACGAACTCGAACGCCATGCACACCAGCACCGCCGGCCAGCCATGCGGCAGGAACGGCCTGAAGTTGGCAAGCCGGCCCGGGTCCTGCACAGCCACCAGCACGCCGACCAATGCGATGATCGCAAGCGCCACCGTCTGGCCCAGAACGAGGGGGACCTGGACCTTCCCCGTCTCCGAGACGCCGAGGTAGTTGATGAAGGCGAACAGGGCGGCCAGCACGAGCGCCGCCACCCGCTCCTGATAGGCTACCGGCAAGGGCAGCCACCCAAGGAGGCCCATCTCAGCGAGGTAGTGGACCAGGTAAACCCCGCACAGCAGGGCGTAGAGGCTGCACGCCACCGACGAGGCCAGCCAGGCAATCCAGCCGGCCATGAAGCCTGTGGGGCGCCCGAAGGCGACGCGCGCGAAGTTGTAGCTGCTGCCAGCCCTGGGGATGGCCGAGCTCATCTCGGCGTAGGCCATCGCTGTCATTAGCGTCACAACGCCGTTGAGCGCGAAGGCCACCATGGCCCCCCCGGGGCCCGCGATGCGCACAGAGTGACCCATCCCAAGAATGGCCCCCGCCCCGATCATCATCCCCATGCCCATCATGACCAGGTCGAAGAGCGTCAGCTCGCGGGCCAGACTGGTCGCGATCTCGCTGGGGGCGCGTCCCTGAGTGTCAGCCATAGCCGTGCTCATCGAAAGTCGAACAGCAGACCTTCAACCATCCGGAAGGCAAGTGTACACGGCCCGCCACAGGACATCAATCTGTGGGGGGACACCCTAGCTACGCGGGTCCTGCGCCGGCAGCCGCCCTTACGACCTGCGCTATGGCATCCAGCACCAGCGGCCGCCCGATCAAGAAGAACACGATCGCCAGCACAACGGCTGCCGGCACGGTGACGAACCAGGCGCTCAGCACGTTCCCCATAACCCTCCTGTCCACGGCCCAAAGCCCGCGCGCCAGGCCGATCCCGACGATCGCCCCCACAATCGTGTGCGTGGTCGAGATCGGCAGCTTCATCCGCGTGCACACAAGCACGGTGGTCACGGTGGCAATGTCCGCTGCTACGCCGCGCGTCGGCGTAAGCTGCGTGATCTTGCTGCCGATCGTCCGCATCACCTTGTAGCCATAGGTGCTCAGGCCCACCACAATCCCGACTCCCCCTATCCCCAGCACCCACATGGGCACCGCCACCCTCATCTTGACCGTGCCGGAGCGCAGGATGTCCAGGATCGCCGCCAGGGGGCCGACGGCGTTCGCAACGTCGTTCGCCCCGTGCGCAAAGGCCACGCTGCAAGAGGTGATCACTACCAGCGGCGCAAATATGCGCTCCACAAAACGGATCTGCTCGGCAAGCGGAAGCCCGTGCTTGCCCCCAAGGTAGCGCCCCAGCAGTATCCTGGCCACGGCGGCGGCCGCCACCGCCGTGCACGCCGACACCAGCGCCGCCACCCTCAGCGTGAACCACGGCAGCCGCTTGGTGATCTCCCTTTCCATGCCCCCGCAGGTCGTCGAGAGCATCACCACCAGCACGGTGAGGAACACGAAGTACGGTCCGGCCCTGAGCGCCGCCCTGGCCGGCTGCGCCCTGCCGAGCACCAAGAAGCTAATGAGCTTGAAAAGCGCAAAGGCGAGCACCGCCCCCGCCACGGGCGATATGACCCAACTGGCCACGATCTCCCCCATCCTGCCCCACTGGATAGAGCCCCAGCCGGCGGCGATGATCCCGAATCCGGCCACGCCCCCGACGATCGAGTGCGTGGTGGAAACCGGCATGCCCATCCAGGTGGCCAGGTGCAGCCACGCCGCCGCTGCCAGCAGCGCGCAGGCCATGCCCAGCACCAGCACCTCCGGCCGCCCGACCATCGCCTCCGGCGTCACGATCCCCTTGCGGATCGTGTCGGTCACGTGCGAGCCCAAAAGCATCGCCCCCGAAAGCTCGAAGATCGCCGCCAGAATGATCGCCGTCCTGACCCTGATTGCCCGGGAGCCTACGGCGTCACCCATAGAGTTGGCCACGTCGTTTGCCCCGATCGTCCAGGCCATGTAGAAGCCCAGCAGGACGGCGGCGCCTATGACCAGGGTAGCCACTGTCGTCCCCTACCTCGCGCACGCACGGGCCTGGCGCCTCGGTGATTCACGCGGCGCCCCAGCCAATCGGAAAGCGGCGGTCTTATGCGGCCTGCACAGTTACAGGCACTGTCACGCCTACGGGTGAAGACGGGGGCAGCATCGGCCGGGCCAACGTGATGCCGCACGGGGCCCCGCTGCGGCCGTCCGGCCATGCGGCCTTATGGGAAGGAACCCTATAGTCCGTGCAGCCCTTGAAAAGCGCAGCGTCGAACCGCTGCGCAGGCGACCTGGAGACGCTCGGCCACGGTGCTATTTTCCCGTCCCGCCGCCGCCCCTGCAAGTGCACGGCCAGCGGCCAAAGCTGCATGGTCGTTTACTCGGCGCTTCCATGCGCTGCACACCCTTTGAAATGCCAGGCGGCAGCACTATAATAGCGCCGTTCTGCCGGCACGCTCGCCGCTGCCGTCCCTCATCATATCTTCGCCTTCATAAATCAACTGGAGCGGCGCCACGCGGTGCCGGCGCCTCCCCAGCCAGCGCGGAGAACACAACACATGGCGGCCTTCAGTAAGGTCCTGCGGGTGGCGATCGTCGGGCTGCGGCACCTGCACCCGCGCTCATACATGCCGCTTTTCGAGGCCGAGCCGCGCACCAGGGCCGTGGCGGCGGTCGAGGCGGAGGCGCCGCTGCGGGAGGCCTTCTGCTCGGAGTTCAGCCTCAAGGGCTACGGCTCGGTCGAGGCACTCCTGGAGGCCGACGCGCCCGACATCGCTGCGATCTTCCTTCCGCATGCGGACTGCCCTGCGGCTGCGGTGGCGTGCGCCGGGCGGGGCGTGCACCTTATGGTCGAAAAGCCGATGGCGGCGAGCGCGGCCGGAGCCCACGAAATTGTGCAGGCTGCCCGGCGCTCCGGCGTCAAGCTCACAACGGGCTACTTGTGGCGCTTCCACCCGGTGGCGCACGAGATCAAGCGGCTCATCGAATCCGGCCTGATCGGGCAGGTGATCGGCGCGGAGGGGCGCTGTGCCGCCGGCCGGCTCCACCGCTACGTGCAGGGCCACGCGGAGTGGATGCTCCAGCGGGCGCGCTCCGGCGGCGGCCCGATGTACAACCTGGGGGTGCACTGGATAGACCTGCTGCGCTGGCTCCTGACCGATGAGGTCATCGAGGTGTCGGGCCGCAACGTGAAGGTCAACACCCAGTACGACGTCGAGGACAA
>CAYYNS010000055.1:0-8424 GCA_964473085.1 uncultured candidatus Brocadiaceae bacterium | reverse complement strand
TCGCCATCGAGACGGCGGAGACGGGCCACCTTGTGTTCGCCACCCTCCACACCACGACGGCCGCCCGCACGGTAGACAGACTCATTGACCAGTTCCCGGTAAACCAGCAGGAACAGATCCGCACGATGCTGTCCAACTCGCTGTCCGGCGTGGTCTCCCAAATGCTGGTGCAGAAGAAGCCGCAGGGCCGCGTGGCCGCCTTCGAGGTGATGATGGCCACGGCCGCCATCAAGAACTGCATCCGCGAGCGCAAGACCCACCAGATCATCTCGATCATGCAGACCGGCGCCAAGCAGGGCATGATCTGCCTGAATGATTCGCTGGCGAAGCTCGTGCTCGAAGGGACAGTGGACCCAAAGGAGGCCCTGGCCAAGACGATAGACCGCGACGAGCTGCGGCAGAAGCTCGCGGTGGCCGGCGTTGAAGCCTGAGCTGGCCGGAAGGGGAAACGCACGATGGAGTTCTCGGACGCAGGGCTGGAGTCGTTCGGCGAAGAGTTGCTCCAGATCGCCATCCCGACGGACCTGTCGCTGAAGAGCCCGCTGGTGTTCCGCATGGTCAGGCAGCTCGCTGCTCACGGGTGCCTGCCGCCAGGTGGCAGCCCGCAGGCCGAGCTCGTCCTCGACGAGGCGCTCACCAACGCCATGGTTCACGGCAACCGGCTCCAGAGGTCGAAAAAGGTGCGCGTGCGCCTCTTCGCCGACCAGGCGCAGTGGGGCGCCATCATCGAGGACGAGGGCGAGGGCTTCTCGCCGCAGGACCTGCCCAGGCCCGAGGAACTGGAAGCCACGCTCGGCGAGGCAGGGCGCGGCATCATGCTCATGAACAGCTACGTGGACCGCCTCCAGTACAGCGCCAGGGGCAACCGCCTCATGCTTGTGCGGCACCGCCAGGCCGAGCCTGAGGCTGCACCGGCCGCCCCCCCGTACGAAGAGCCGCCTGCCGGGGCAGGAACCGTGTGGCTCAGGCAGGAAGGAGACGTTGTGCTGGCTGAACTGCTGTGCGAGCGCCTTGCGGAAGAGACGCTCGAGGATGTGCGGGCCACCCTCAGCGAGGCCCTGAAGGCCAGCCGGGTCCTTGTGCTCGACATGCACAGGGTGGGCTACGTGTCGAGCCGCGCCATCAGCCTCCTGGTGAGCCTACACAAGTTCGCATCCGAGCGCGGCGGCCTCCTGATCCTTGCGGCTCTCCAGCGTTTCGTCTCCGGTGTCCTGGCAGCCGTCCACCTCGACAGGCTGCTTCAGATCTCCCCGGACCGCGAGCAGGCGATGGCGAAGGCCAGGGGGCATCTGGAAAAGCGCGCCTGAGCCCCTTGCGCCTGCGCGTCCCTCTTACGACAGCCGCAGCCCGAGCTTCTGCGCGTAGAGGCGCGCCTCTTCGTACTCCTCATACGTTGGCCGGCGGGCGATCTCGGGAAACTCGTGCGCGCGGTAGGTCGGCCGGTACTGATCCATTACGTTGACGTAGCTGTGAGGCGAGAGCTCGCGCGCGATGAACTCCAGCACCTGGCGGCTGCCCGCCACCCTGTTCGGCATCACCAGGTGCCGGATGAGCAGCCCCCGGCGCGCCACGCCGCCCACGATCTGGAGGTCCCCCACCTGCCGGTGCATCTCCTTGAGCGCAACCCGCATGACCTCGGGGTAATCGGGCGCACCAGAGTAGCGGCGGGCCGACTCGCTGTCCCAGTACTTGGCGTCCGGCATGTAGATGTCCACCGTCCCCTCCAGCAGCCGGACGGTCTGGAGGCTCTCGTAGCCGCCGCAATTGTAGACGATGGGGATGCGCAGTCCGTCCAGGCGCGCCAGCCGCACCGCCTCCATCAGCCAGGGGGTAACGTGGGTGGGGGTGACGAAGTTGATGTTGTGACAGCCTCGCTGCTCAAGCAGGAGCATCGTGCGGGCGATACGGTCCGGGCCGGCGGGGCCGCCCTCTCGCTCGTGGCTGATCGTGTAGTTCTGGCAGAACACGCAGCCCAGGTTGCAGCCGGCCAGGAAGATGGTGCCGGAGCCGCCCCGCCCTACAAGCGGCGGTTCCTCGCCGTAGTGAGGCCCGGCACTGGAGACGATCGGCACAGCCCCCACGCCGCAAAAGCCCTCCTTGCCGGCCAGCCGGTCCACCTTGCACAGGCGGGGACAGATGCGGCAGGGCCTGGCCAGGGCGTAAGCCTCCTTGAGCCTGTCCTCAGACGGCAGAACTGACATGGATCGCATCCCTCGATGAAAGCGGCCCTCATGCCGGGCCGAAAACTTCGGGGTTGACGCAACTAGCGGGGCGGCGGCCCGCCAGCATCGCCAGAAGGTCCCCGGCCGCCATCTGGGCCATCTTCGAGCGAGTGGCGACGGAAGCCGAGCCGATGTGCGGAGCCAGCACGACGTTCTGGAACTCGCCCAGGCCCGGCGCGAGGGCCGGCTCATTCTCGTAGACGTCGAGCCCGGCACCGAATATCCGCCCGGACCTCAGCGCCTCCACCAGCGCCGCCTCGTCCACAACCGGCCCGCGGCTGGTGTTGACCAGAACGGCCGTCTCCTTCATCATGCCCAGCTCCCGAAGGCCAATGAGGTGGCGCGTCTGCGGGGTGAGCGGGACATGGAGGGACACGAAGTCCGACTCCCGCAGCAGCTCCTCCAACGAGACGCGGCGCGCCGCGCAGGTGCGCTCCAGCTCCGGGCGCCCCTGCTGGTCAAAGTAGAGCACCTCCATGCCGAAGCCGGTGGCCCTGCGGGCAACCGCGCTGCCGATCCGTCCCGCCCCGACGACCCCCAGCGTCTTCCCGTAGACGTCCACTCCGAGCATCTGCAAGGGGTCCCAGCCGCGCCAGCGGCCTGAGCGCACCAGACGGTCCGATTCCGGGATGCGCCGGGCGGCAGCCAGCATCAGCGCCCAGGCCAGGTCGGCGGTCGTCTCGGTCAGCACGCCGGGCGTGTTGCTCACCGGGATGCCGCGGGCGGTGGCCGCCGCCACGTCAACGTTGTCGTAGCCCACAGCGCAAATGGCGATTCCCTTGAGCCCCGCGCCGGCCGCGTCCATCACCCCGGCGTCCACCCTGTCGCTGAGGAGACAAAGGAGGCCGTCCCGCCCACGCACTGCACGGAGCAGCTCGGCCTGGGGGACGGCGCCGTCCCCCTCGTAGACTGCCACCTCCGAGCAGGCCCGGCGCAGCATCCGCAGCCCTGCCTCTGGCAGGCGCCTGGTGACGTAAACGCTCCAGCCCATTGAGCTTACCATCGCCGTGCGGGTAACTTCCTGGGAGTCTTACCGTCGCACATTCTCGCCCGGGCGTCAAGTGCGTGGGCAGTGCAGCGCGTGGCCCCCCAGGAAGTCCCTTGCACCCGGACAGGGAAGGCGGCAAGATATAGGCATGGCCGCCAGACAGAAAAAGGACGAGGCCGTCCCGCCCCAGCCCCCGCAGCCCGGCTTCGAGGATAACCTGAAGAAGCTCGAGTCCATCGTCACGGAGCTGGAACAGGGCAACATCCCCCTCGACAAGGCCATGACCCTGTATCAAGAAGGGATCGCGGCCTACAGGGCCTGTAGCGACGCCCTGAAGAACGCAGAGGCCAGAGTGGCCAAGCTGGTCGAAACGCTGGAAGGCGAACTGAAGGAAGAGCCGTTCGAGCCTGAACCGGATGTAGACAAGCAGCAGTGACGGGCCGTCCAGCAGTGTGGCGCGCGTCCGGGCGCCCGAGCTCCGCGCTGTAGGACCCAGAAGGGCAGAGGCCGATGAGAAGGGTCGTCGTTTTCGCCAACAAGGCCAAGGAAGGCGTGCTTGAGGCTGTGCGGGAGGCGCAGGCCTGGCTGAAGGGCCGGGCGGAGGTGGCGGTTGACCTGGAGCTGGAGTCGCCGTGGTCCGGCCCGCCGGCGGAGTTCGTGGTCGTGTTCGGCGGAGACGGGACGATGCTGCACGCGGCGCGCAAGTTCGCCCGCAGCGGCATGCCGGTGGTGGGAATCAACGTGGGCAAGTTCGGGTTCCTGAGCGAGGCGACCGTCACGGAGTCGCGTGAGGTCCTCGACGACATCCTGGCCGGCCGCTACGAGGTGCGCCAGCGGATGATGCTCCAGTGCCGCCTGGAGCGCTCAGGGCGGGCCGTGCTGGAGACGCTCGGCCTCAACGACGCCGTCATATCGCGCACCTCCCTTTCACGGCTCATCACGATTGACCTGCTGGTGGACGGCGAGACAGTGACCACCTACAGGGCGGACGGGCTGATCGTGGCGACGCCGGTGGGGTCCACGGCGCACAGCCTGGCGGCAAGCGGCCCGCTGCTGATGCCTGAGCTGGAGGCATTCGTGGTCTCCCCCATCTGCCCTCACACGCTCAGCAACCGGCCGATCGTGCTGCCGCCGGACAAGGTGCTCCAGATGCTGCCTCGCGGAGGCGCCGAGAACCCGGCGCTCACCGTGGACGGCCAGGTCTACCAGACACTTGAGGAGGGGGACGCCGTGCACGTGCGGCGCGCAGAGGAGAAGCTCAGGCTCATCCAGACGGGCAGGCGCACCTTCTTCCAGACCCTCCAGGACAAGCTTGGCTGGAGCGGAGAACCCCGCTATGTCCGATAGGACGTTCGAGATACGCATCCTCCCGCAGTACTGCAAGGGCTGCGCCCTGTGCGTGGAGGCCTGCGGCGAGGGCAAGCTCTACATCAACCCTCGCCCCGACCGGCAGGGGGTGCAGAAGGTGGCGGCGCGGGAGGAGGTGGATTGCACGGGCTGTCTGAAATGCGCTACAATCTGCCCGGACGCTGCCATCGAGATCTACCGGGTGGCGCCGAAGGCACGCAGCGGCAGCTCCCAGCGCGCAAGGCAGGCGCCGGCCTGACCCCACGCAGGTCGCTTCCTACAGGGCCGATGGGCACGCATTCATCGAAAGCCAGAAAGGTGCTTTTCTCCGGCAACGAGGCCGCTGCGGAAGGGGCCATCCGGGCCGGGTGCCGCTTCTACAGCGGCTACCCGATCACACCTCAGAACGAGCTGATCGCCTACATGGCCGACCAGCTCCCGCTGCGCGGAGGCGTGTTCGTGCAGGCCGAGAGCGAGCTGGCGGCCATCAACATGATCTACGGGGCAAGCGCTGCCGGCGTGCGCTGCATGACCTCCTCCAGCAGCCCCGGCATCAGCCTCAAGCAGGAGGGCATATCCTACCTCGCCGGCAGCGAGCTGCCTGCGGTGATCGTGAACGTCTGCCGCGGCGGCCCGGGGCTGGGAGACATCCGGCCCGCCCAGAGCGACTACTTCCAGACCACACGCGGCGGCGGGCATGGGGACTACCGCTGCATATCACTGGCGCCCTGCTCGGTGCAGGAAATGGCGGACTTCACTTATCTGGCCTTCGACCTCGCCGACAGGTACCGCAACCCTGTCATAGTGCTCAGTGACGGCACGGTCGGGCAGATGATGGAGGCGCTGGAGCTGGAGCACCTCACGCCGCCCGAGCCGCCCCCGAAGCCCTGGGCGCTCAGCGGCGCAACCGGCCGGCCCCGCAACGTCATCGCCTCCTTCCGCATTGCCAAGGGAGCGCTGGAGGCGCATAACGTCAAGCTCCAGAAGAAGTACGCACAGATGCGCGACAGCGAGTTGCGCTACGAAAAGATCGCCTGCGACGATGCTGAGGTGCTCCTTGTGGCCTACGGGATGTGCGCGCGCATCGCCAGGGAGGTGATCGTGCGGCCGCCGCCAAAGCTGCGCGTAAGGGTGGGCATGCTGCGGCCGATCACCCTCTGGCCTTTCCCCTACGGGGAGCTGGCCTCGCTTGCCGGACAGGTGCGCGCCGTCGTGGCGGTTGAGATGAGCGCCGGGCAACTGGTCGAAGACGTCAGGCTGGGCGTCGAGGGGCGCTGCCCCGTGCACCTGGTCTCCCGCATGGGGGGCGGCGTGCCGACGGCAGCCGAGGTCGCCGACAGGGTCGCGTCGCTCTTGTCGTGAGGCGAAAGAGTCCATGAACACAGCGGGCACAGTCGTGCGGGAAGCGCTTTATGTGCGGCCGAGGTGCCTGATCCAGGTTCAGACGCACTACTGCGCCGGGTGCGGGCACGGCACAGTGCACCGGCTCCTGGCCGAGGTAATTGACGAGCTGGACATAAGGAGCCGCGCCATCGGCATCGCGCCGGTCGGGTGCGCCGTGGTGGCCTACGACTACATAGACATTGACTGGAGCGAGTCGGCGCACGGCCGCGCCCCCGCCGTCGCCACGGGCCTGAAGCGCGTCCAGCCCGACAGGATCGTCTTCACCTACCAGGGCGACGGCGACCTGGCCGCTATCGGCATGGCCGAGACCATCCACGCGGCCAACCGCGGCGAGAATATCACCATCATCTTCATCAACAACGCCGTCTATGGAATGACCCAGGGCCAGATGGCCCCCACGACGCTCGTCAACCAGAAGACCAAGACAAGCCCGCGCGGCCGCAACCCGCAGACCGACGGCTGTCCGATCAGGGTCTGTGAGCTGCTCAGCCAGTTCGAGCGCGTGCGGTTCCTCGCCCGCAGCACTGTGACGAGCCCGCAGAGGGTGCGAGAAACCAAACGGCTCATCAAGAGGGCCTTTCAGTACCAGATCACCGGCGTCGGGTTCTCGCTGGTGGAGGTGCTCTCCCCCTGCCCCACCTACTGGCGCAAAACGCCGGTCGAATGCTGCGAGTTCATCGAGACGACGATGGTGCAGACATTCCCGCTGGGGATCATCAAGGAGCCTGCGGCCGAGGGCAAAGGGGCCTGATCCGGCTGCCGGGGCGCGCGCGATGGCAAAGGACGCTACAGATCAGGAGCACAGGATCACGATCGCCGGTTTCGGCGGCCAGGGGATCCTGACAATGGGCCGGCTCCTGTGTGGGAGCGCGATGAAAGATGGCAAACAGGTGACCTACCTGCCCTCCTACGGCTCAGAGGTGCGCGGCGGCACGGCCCACTGCTACGTGGTGATCTCCCCGGAGCCCATCTTCAGCCCGTTCGTCGAGATGGCTGACTCGCTGATCATATTCAACCACCCGTCTTTCGAGCGCTTCGGCGACGCGATCCGTGCGGGTGGGCTGGTCCTGCTCAACAGCTCGATGGTGGAGCCAGGCGATTACGAGCGCACGCACCGGGTCGTGCTGGTCCCGATCCGCGCGACCGAACTGGCCGCCGAGATGGGAAACGTGGTGGTCGGCAACGTGCTGCTGCTGGGGGCCTTCGTGGCGGTCAGCGGCATCTGCCGGCTGGAAAGCGTCGAGGGGGCTCTGCGAGAGTTCCTGACCGGCCCCAAGACCAGCACGCTCGAGCTTAACTTGAGGGCCCTGCGTCGGGGCGCCGAGATCGGGACTCAGTCGGCCCTGCCGACAGGGACCGCCTCCTGAGACAGGCCGGTCTTCAAGGGGTGGCTGGCTGCTGGGGCTTCTTCTGAGGCGTCAGCCGCTCAGCGGCCTCCGCCGGACCCTCGCGCACGCCGCGGATGACGCGGATCTCGCGCAGTTCGGCCGCGAAGCGCTCCGTGCGGCCCTCCACGAAGTGGCAGGAAAACTCCAGGGTGTAGCTGCCGATCTCATAGAACAGCTTGGGCTCCTGCTCGCCCAGGAAGACCCTGACCACCCAGATGTCCGGGTTCTCGGTGGGGGCTTTGACGCCGGGCAGGCCGATCTCATCCACGAGCACGAACTTGTAGGCACCTGCCACAGGCAGGATTGTCCCCTTCACCTCTACCTCCTGCCCAGGAAGGAGGCGCTCGGCAAGCTCCATTACCGCACGGTCCTGAGCGCGCACGATGCAAGAGAGTCCCGTGTAGGTGTCGAACACGTAGCCCACCCGGATCGGCCTGCCGCTGGGCAATCGAAGCACCGCCGCCACGCCGGGCGTGCGGCCCTTGACCCGGTCCTCAAACCGCACGTTCAGCACGCGCCCGTCCGCCGCGTGCCGGTAGACAGCCTCGGGGCGGTAATTGTCGTAACGCTTCTCGGGCTGCTGCGCCTCCTTGCCCTCTTCCCCGGCTTTCGCCCTTTCAAGCTGCTGCAAAAACCACGTGCGTGAATACTGCTCGACCAGGACGGTCAACGTCTCCACTTCGCCATTCTTGTGGCGGCACGGGAACTGAAGCACAAAGTCGCCCGGCTCACCCACCACCTTCGGGCTGACGCCCGGCCAATGCAGGATCAACTCGTGCTTGACCTCCGAGCGTTCGTCGTTCCCGGTCAGGACCCTGTCCACCAGCACACAGCGGTTCGCGCCGATCATGCCTGTCATGGTCCCCTCCACCGTGATCTGCTGGCCCCTGTGGAGCTCGGCGACCTTGCGCAAGGTATCCACCTGCTCCGCAGGCACGAGGCACGTGATCCGGCCCTGTGTGGCAAAGGCGACGGCGACCCGGTAAAGGCGCGCCCCCAGCCGGACCAGCCGCAGCATACCCCCCGCCCGCCCGGCGCGCTCAAAGCTGTCGGAGAAGCGCACGTCCACCCGTGC
>CAYYNS010000054.1:7085-8471 GCA_964473085.1 uncultured candidatus Brocadiaceae bacterium | reverse complement strand
CGCGAGCACTGCGAGATCTACGCCGACTCGCGGGGCAAGTACTTCCTGCGAGACAGGGGAAGCCGAAACGGCACCCTTGTGGACGGTCAGCGGGCCGAAGCGGACGTGCTATTGCGCGAAGGCATGTCCATCAGCGTGGGCGCAGCCTCCATCCAGTTCACCCACGATGCCCGCCAGGGCGAAGCCCAAAAGCTCCTGCCCGCCGAAAGGCCCGAACCGAAAGCGCCCGCCGCCCCACGCCAGCGCCTCCCAGCCTGGGAGGCCAGGGAGCCAACGCCCGTCGAACTGAAAAGGAAGATACACGCAAGGCTCGTGGACAGGCTCGACCTTAAGCACCAGGACTTCGAGAAACAGAGCGCCGAGGAAATCAGGACCAAAACCATCAGCGTCATAAAGGATATCCTCAAGGAACTGTCCGCCGAGATCCCCGCCGCCGCCGACAGGGAAAGCATCGTCAAGGAGATCGCCGACGAGGCCCTGGGGCTGGGGCCGCTGGAGGACCTGCTTGCTGACACAGAGGTTGACGAGATCATGGTCAACGGCTGGGACAGCGTCTACGTGGAGCGGCACGGAAAGATCCACAGGACCCCCCTGCGGTTCACTGACAACCAGCAGGTCACCAACATCATCCGCAGGATCATCTCACCGATCGGGCGGCGCATTGATGAGTCAAGCCCCATGGTGGACGCGCGCCTGCCGGACGGCTCGCGCGTCAACGCGATCATATCCCCCCTGGCGCTCACAGGCCCGACGCTGACCATCAGGAAGTTCGCCTCAGAACCGTTCACGATTGAAGACCTCGTCTCCTTCGGCACGCTTACCCGGCAGATGGCGCAGTTTTTGGAGCTGGCCGTCAAGCACCGCCAGAACATCGTGATCAGCGGCGGCACTGGCTCGGGGAAAACGACGCTTCTGAATGTGGTCTGCGCCTTCATCCCGCCTGACGAACGCATCGTCACGATCGAGGACGCCGCCGAGCTGAACCTGCCCCAAGAGCACGTGGTGAGCCTGGAGGCCAAGCCGCCAAACATCAGGGGCGAAGGCGCCATCCCCATAAGGAAGCTCGTCATCAACAGCCTGCGCATGCGCCCTGACCGCATCATCGTCGGCGAATGCCGCGGCGGCGAGGCCCTGGACATGCTCCAGGCCATGAACACGGGCCACGACGGGTCACTGACGACCCTGCACGCCAACTCGCCCCGCGACTCCCTGTCAAGGCTGGAGACGATGGTGCTGATGGCCGGCATGGACCTGCCGTCGCGCGCGATCAGGGAACAGGTCGCATCCGCCGTGAACCTGATCATCCACACCGCCAGGCTCAGCGACGGCTCCCGCAAGATCACACACATCGAGGAAATCACGGGGCTTGAGGGCGACGTCTTCACG
>CAYYNS010000054.1:0-6985 GCA_964473085.1 uncultured candidatus Brocadiaceae bacterium | reverse complement strand
TTCACAGGCGTGAGGCTCTTTGCGAGCGGATGGCAAAGCTATGAGCAGAAATACCTCGCCGATGCCGAGAGGTCGCTTGACGCGATCTACCTGACCATCCCGCCCCAGCACGTGCTCTACCTTTCAGTAGCCAGCTTCGTAGTGGTTTCGCTCCTGTGGACGTGGCTTTTGCGCAACGTCCTGGTAGGAATCCTCTTCGGCACGATGGGCCTGGTGTTTCCCAAGCTCCTGCTATGGTGGCTCAAGAGACGACGCGACCAGAAGTTCGACCACCAACTGGTGGAAGCCCTCACTAATCTAGGGAACTCCCTGAAGGCCGGCTTCAGCCTCAACCAGGCCCTCGCCCTGCTCGCGCAGGAGATGGACAACCCCATGCGGCAGGAGATCGGGCTTGCCGTGCGTGAGATGCAGGTCGGCCTCGCCATGGAGGATGCCCTCCAGCACCTCTATGAGCGAATGCCGAGCAAGGATCTGGACCTGATCATTACTTCCATACTCGTCAGCCGCGAGGTCGGAGGCGACCTGAGCGAGATCTTCGACAACATCGCGCGGACGATCCGCGACCGGCACCGCATCGAAGGCAGAATCCGGGCCCTCAGCGCGCAGGGCAAACTACAGGGCTTCGTGATCGTGTCCATCCCGCCAGCCATGGTGCTTGCCCTGAGCTACATCGCGCCGCGCCTGATCGAGCCGCTCTACACTACGCCGGTCGGATGGGGGCTGATGGCCCTGGTAGTTGCGCTCATGGCGCTAGGGATCTACACGATCTACCGCATCGTCGCCATAGAGGTCTAGGTACTTATGAACTTGGCGTACCAGATGCTGCTCTATTCGACAGCCGCAGGGCTGAGCGCGTTCTGCATCAGCCTGTACGTCCTCTCGATTTACGCCGACTACGCCACCGCGCGCCGGACGCATGTCGCCCCGGCCCGCGGGCTGAAGGCTGCCTCGCTGGGATTTCGAATGATAAGGCCGTTCGCGCGGTTCCTGGGCCACCTGATAAGTTCGGCCCTGGCACGCCTCGAGCAGCGTTACGGCGAGGGCGGGCTAACAGGCTACCTGATGCGGGTGCGGCTGAGGCTCCAGCGCACGCTCGTCGGTGCAGGCAGCCCTGGCAGTTTGACGGCGGACGAGATGCTGGGGGCGATCTGCTTCAGCGTGCTGTGCTGGACGGGCATTGCGCTCGTCCTGTGGGCCCTGCTCGGGACGAGCTTTGCGGTGCTGGTGGGCCTGGCAGTCGGATTTGCACACCCGTTCCTCTGGCTCAGGCGAACCGTGGCGAGGCGCCGCAGCGAAATCCGCAAGCTCCTGCCCTATGCCCTGGACCTGCTAACGCTGAGCGTGGAGGCGGGGCTGGACTTCACTGCGGCCCTTGCGCGCATGGCGCCCAAGCTGGGGGAGACGGCGCTCGCCGAGGAGTTCGGTGAGATGCTCAGGCAGATTCGGCTCGGCAAGGCCCGAAGCGAGGCCCTGCGCGACATGGCCGACCGCGTGGGCATGGGGGAGATGACCAGCTTCACCAGTTCGCTCATCCAGGCCGACGAGCTCGGCGCAGACCTGGGGCCGGTCCTCAGGATGCTCTCTGACCAGATGCGCACTGAACGGGCGAACCGCGCCGAGAAAAAGGCGATGGAAGCACCGGTAAAGATACTTTTCCCCCTGATCGCCTTCATCTTCCCGACGGTCTTCATCATCCTGTTCGCGCCGATCGGGATCAACTACTTGAGACACCTGTTCGGCTACTGAGCAAAGAGCGTGGCCAGGGACTTACGTGGCGGCGCATGAGGGCAAGGATGAGCAAGCTGCGCCTGGTTGACTGTGCGACGGGCTGCTGTCTGCTCCCGGAGGTCGTGGTAGCGCAGCGGTTTGTGCCGCGCCTTTTGGGCCTGATGGGCAGACGGAGCCTGAAGCCCGAGACGGGGCTCTATCTGCCCCGCTGCAGCAGCATTCACATGTTCTTCATGCGCTTCCCCATTGACGCCGTATACCTGGCTGGAAACGAGGTAAGAAAGATCGTGCACGGCCTCAAGCCATGGCGCATTTCGTGGTGCCGTGGTGCAGACGGCGTGCTGGAAGCCCCCGCAGGTTGGGCCCGGAAAGCCGAACTTAGCGTGGGCGCCCGGGTCCGGCTGGAGCAGTGAGCCGAGGCGCAACGATGAGAATCAGGGTGCGCATTCTGAACACCTCGCTGAAGGGCCTCCAATTCGAGAGCGATAAGGAGACCATTCGCGTGGGGCGTTCCCCGGAGAACGACCTTGTCCTTGCAGAGCACTCGGTCTCTCGGTTCCACGCCCTGGTCTCGGTGCGTGACGGGCAGATCGCGGTGGAGGACCTCGGCAGCCGCAACCAGACCAAGATTGACGGACAGGCGATCAGCGCGCCCACGGCGGTCGAGGGCGCCGGCAACATCGTGTCCTTCGGCGACGTGCTGGCCGAAATCTCGCTCCACGGGACGGAAAGCGCGGCAGCCGACAGCGCGGAGGTGACGCTGCCGCAGGCTGCCCTTGCAGCAGTGGCACAGAGGGATTCGGGCGCGGCGCAGACGGCAGGGCCGCTCGCAGGCGCAATCCCACAGGGCTGGCTTGTCGTGCCCCAGCAGGGCCGCGTGCCTGCGGGTCGGCCTGCCGAAGAAGTCCTGGACCGCTACCTGTGGCCCGTGCTGGCGCTTGTGCTTGGCCTGGCAACTGCGGGCCTGATGACCGCGCTGTTCCTCACGCGTTCCGGCACGGGGGAGGTGCCTCAGACGGAGCTCGGCGCCTCGCTGCGCGTGGGAGAAGACAAGGTCGTCCAGGTTCCCAAAGGCTTCGTCCACAACCCTGCCGTAGAGGACCCGGGGGTCGTCCAGGTAAGCCGTCCCTTGAACCTCGACGTGGCAGTGCAGCTAATGGGGCGCTCCGTCGGCCTGACCACCGTGACGCTCTACAACGAGGCTGGCCAAAGGCTGTACCTGCACGCGAAGGTCCTGCCGAGGGAACGCCGCCAGGTGGCAGAGATCTTCCCGGCGGGTTCCCTCACGGAGCAGCAGAGGACGCAGCTTGCGCGCCAGAAGATGCGCCTGGCCGAAGTCCTGCGCGACCAGAACGATCCCTACGGAGCCCTCCAGCAGTACGAAGCGGCGGCCGCGCTGCTGGAACCCTTTGCGCACAACCCACCCGAGGAGTACCTTCAGGCCAGGAAGTGGAGGGAGGCGCTCGCCCGCCATATCCAGGACCGCTACGAGCAACTGGCGCTCGAGATGGGCGACCTGATGAGGGATGGCGACAAGCGCATGGCACTTGAGCGCCTCGCCGAAATCAAGGAGCTGATCCGCGACGAACAGGACGTGCGCTGGCAGAACGCCGACCTGCTGTTCCGGCTCCTGGACAGCATCATAGAGACGGAGAAAAAGCGCGTGCGGAGGGGGCTGTGAAGTTCATAGTCACCGAACAGAACCGCCGGTACGAGTTCCTGCTGTCGCCAGGGGTCTACGTGGTGGGCCGAGACCCGACCTGCGACCTGACGCTGGAGTCCACGCGCGTCTCACGGCGCCACATGAGCTGCACCGTGAAGGAGGGCGGCATCAGGGTCAAAGACATGGGCAGCCGCAACCACATCTACGTCGGGGGGGTCCAGGTAAAGGAAGCCTTGCTCAAGGACGGCGACGAGGTGAGGGTGGGCGACGTGAAGCTGGTCCTGCGCGCCGCCGAGCCCGCACCCGTTGCCGGCGCAGCGGTCGCGGCGCAGCCCAGAGTGGAGGACGCCGAGTCTACACCCGAACAGGGGTCATTAGTCCCTCAAGGTGCCGGCGGGGTGCCTGCGCAGGTGATCCAGCAGGGCGGCCGATGGTTCGTCAGGGACCCGGCAACAGGCAGGCAGGTGGAGATCGTGCCCGCTGCCCAGGCGCTTGCCCCACCGCGCCCAAGGCCCCTCCTGGCCACCACCAGGGGGAAGCTGATCCTGGCCGCAGCCGGCCTGGTGGTGCTGGCGCTGTTCGCGGCGGTGGCGCTGCGCAGCCTTCAGGCCCCAAAACCAGACGCCGCCTCCGCTGTCGAATTCAACCAGAACATAACACTGGCCCTGGAAGCGCTCGGCCGCGGCGAGACTCAAGAAGCCAAGAGGCTCGCCGAAAGCGCCCGACTGCTCAGACCGCAGAGCGAAACCGCCGACATCGTCGCCGATCTGGCCGACCTGTGGGACCCCTGGCGAAAGGACTTCTTCGCCCACTACCGCAAGGTCGAGATGGCCCTGCAGGACCTCTACCAGAGCCATTCCAGCCGCCAGATCGAGGGCTTCGTCAGAGAGTATAAGGACTGGATTGACCAGGAGCTCGACTACCTGCGCAGGGTCCAGCACGCCAAGGCCGCATTTGAGCAAGATCGCTACGAAGAGGCCTGGGCAGCATTGAAGGACATCCCGGAGGGCAGCCCGGCCCGGGAGCGTGACCCCGAGCTGTTCAAGAACGTGCACTCAAGCCTGCATCGGCACCTCAAGACGCAGATGCAGTCAGCCGCTGCCAGGCAGGACTGGGCGGCGGCACGACAGTGGGCCCAGAAGCTCAGCGACGACTTCCCCGAAGACAAGCAACAGACCGACCAACTGCTTGCCCGCTACGTCGAGTTCCAGAACCACGCCGAGCTGATGCAGACGGCCAAGACAGCGCTCTCGCAACAGAGGTTCAACGATGCCGAGCAGGTGCTTCTGTCCCTGCCCCAGACGAGTCCCTACCACGGGGAGGCTGCCAGGCTCCTAGAGCGCGCCAAGGCGGGAGGCCAGTACGCGAGGGCCCTCGCACTTTACAACCAGGGCGACGGCGAGGGGGCGCTCCAGGTGCTCTCCTCGCAGGACACGGATGCCGCCCGGGCGCTAAGACGTCAGGTGGAGCTGGTTGTGGCGCTGCGAAAGGCCGCCACTGACGAGCAGCAGCAGATGAACCTGGTCCTGGCCCAGCAGCACTGGCAATCGCTGGTGCAGGTCGAAACGGACCCCGAAAACTACTACCGCAGGGAGGCGCTGCGCGAGCTTGACAGCATGAAAGAGCGCCAGCAGGAACTGGCCCGACAACTCGCCGAACACGCGGCCCGGCTCTACAAGGAGCAGCATTACGAAAAGGCCAGACAGCTCTACGAGCAGGCAGCGGCCATGGACCCCGAGGGACGCGCCGGCACCGTGGCGCTGGAGCAGATGCGCGAACAGGGACGCATGGACTATCGCCGCGCGCTGAACCTGAGGAGCAAAGACCCCAAGAAGGCGCTCGAGCTACTGAGGCGTGCCTGCCGCCTCCTGCCCCCGGAGGATAAGTACTACACCTGGGCGGCCGACCGCAGGCGAGAACTCGAGCAGACACTCCAGCCCCGCTGAAGGCCGTGCCCCCGAGCGATTCGCCCGCTGGCCCTCATGAACCGCCCAAGTCAGTGCCGAAGCCACTGAACGGCCCACGGCAAAAGGGGGGGTGCACTGGCGCCGGTGCCGTGCAGGTGCCTCTGCACGCTCAGCGCCCACGAGGCCAACACGGCACAGGCCAGCAGGGCGTAGACCACCGCACCAGCACTGCGCCACCAGCGCCGAAGCACCGCCCTCAGACGAGCCAGGCCGACAGTGAACCAGACCAGGTAGGCAAGGCAGCAGACGAACGCCGCTGGGGCAAGCGCGTTGTGGCGCCAGGCAGCAGCAAGCTGCCCGTGTCCCATCGCCACAAACCCGCGTGTCATCCCGCACCCCGGACACGGCAAGCCCGTCAGGTTGTAGAACATGCAGGGCGTGAACGGGAGCTCTGCCGGTGCCCTGGCCAGCACGGAGACAACGAGCACTGCCGCCACGATCGCCGCAGCGACCCACTCGACGGGGCTGCGCCCCACCCGCCCGTCCTGCAAAACGCCAGCGTCAGCCATCAGAGCCTCAGCGAGTTGCCCTGAGCATCCTTCATGTAACCCATCCCGACCAGCAGCTCGTCCACAAGCGCCCATATGCCGCACCCGCCGCACGTCACCAGCTTCAAGATGCCAAGCCCGGTGTAACCCAGGTAGAAACGGTCAATCCCCAGCCACCCCAGCAGCCATGACAACACGAACGTGACGGCCTGACTTTTCACCGGGGTGCCGCTCACAGGCGGCCGCACCAGGGCCCTGCCCTGAGCATCATGCATCCTGCCGAGACCCAAGATGATGAAGTCCACAAGCGTCCAGATGCCGCATCCCCCGCACGTCAGCAGCTTGATGATCCCAAGGCCCACGTAGCCGAGGTAGAAACGGTCAACGCCGAACCCTCCCACGAATGCGGACAACACGAAGGCCACCGCCTGCGACTTCTCCGACTGGATGACATTGCCTGCACTGCCCTGCGTGCTCATGGCCGACTCCTGCCAACCGAGGCTGAACGCAGCAACCGCCAACCGGCAGATACATCCACCCGCGCGCCGCCACTGTAGGCCCCCTCCCGGCGCCTGTCAAGCGACACTCAAGACGCGCGCGCGCCCCACGTGGGCCAGCCGGTAGCGCAGGCAGCCAGCGGGGAAGGTGACATCCTGCATGCAATGCCCTATACTGAGCCCCGGCACATTGGGACTGTGGAGCAGCCGCACGCCGCCCTTGCGTGCAGGCACGTGAAGGATAGGGCAAGGGGAGGGAGGGCGAACGATGGATGTCCTGGAATGTATCCGCGTCAGGCGCAGCGTGCGTTCCTACACGAACCAGTTGGTGGAAGAGGAGAAGCTCAAGCAGGTGCTGGAGGCGGCGCGCCTGGCACCTTCGGCGGCCAACCGCCAGAACTGGAAGTTCATCGTGGTCAGGGATGCGGAACTGAGGCGGCAGCTCGCGCACGCAGCCCACGGGCAGGACTTCGTGGCGCAGGCGCCGGTGGTCATAGTGGCCTGCGCCACCACCACGGAACACATCATGCCCTGTGGGCATCCGGCTCACCTGGTTGACCTTGCCATCGCGATAGACCACATGGCGCTGGCCGCAAGGAGCCTGGGGCTCGGCTCCTGCTGGATCGGGGCCTTTGATCAGGC
>CAYYNS010000053.1:0-8624 GCA_964473085.1 uncultured candidatus Brocadiaceae bacterium | reverse complement strand
TGGGAGGCGTGATCTTCCAAACAGACAAGTTCGAGATAGACCTGTCGCTCGATGCGCGCCTGGCCAGACTCAGGGAGGAGCTTGCGCCGCAGGTGGCCGATATCCTGCTGCGCGATCAGACGGGAGTGTGAACTAGGGCGTGGGTGCAGACGTAGACAGGACATCCTGGGCTTTCGTCAGCGGCCGTTGCGCTGTGCTGGAGTCGCGCATGGCACGCGCCGCATTCTTCGACAGGATCCTGGAGGCGGGTTCGCTGGATGACGTGCGGCAAGGTATAGGCGACACCCTGATCGGCGAGCGGCTGGGCGCAGCGGCCCAGCGGGAGCTTGCGGACACCACTGTGCGGCAGGCCTACCGGGGCATCGCGCAGGAGCTCAGAGGCCACAGCCCCAGCCCCGATGTGGCTGAGCTGGTGCTATGCGGGGTGGAGCTGCGCAGCCTGAAGAACTTCATCAAGCGCCGGCATCTGGGCATGGAAGCCTCGACGGTAGCGTCCCGCTACGGCGAGGGAGCATGGGAGCGCATCTGGGCGGGGCTTGAGGTGGAGCTGCCGCCTCTGTTTGCGGGCGTAGTCGCCAGCGCGCGGGCTGCTTTTAGAGCGGGCCCGGCGCAGTGGGGCCTTTTCGACGCCGCCTTCGACAGCGCCTCGCTACGGACGCTCTGCGATGAGGCCGAGCGCATCGGCTGCGCGTTCATCGTTCAGTACTACCGGCGCTTCGACGCTGTGAAAGGGATCGAGCTGTTGTGGCGCGCGCGGATGCTTGGGCTTGGTGACCAGGTGCAGGACGTGCTCATCCGGGGGAGGCAGGACAGGGAACTATTTGCCTCGCTGCGGCGGGGCGACCTGCGGGAGTGGCCCGCGATGATCGTCAGGTCGCTGGTGGGGATGGAGGCAGGCGCCCTTGCACCGGAGAGCGAGGCCCAGGCGGTCCGGGCGTTTGTGAGGGCTGCGGACGCCTGGCTCATGGATTTCGCGCGGCAGGCGCAGCGCGTAGCGTTCGGCCCAGAGCGCGTCTTCGGATGCCTTGTAGGTCTGGACGCTGAGGCACACAACGTGGCGATGGCCGTGGTCGGGCGTGCGCGAGGCATAAGTGCGAGCCGCCTGCGCGGCCACCTGCGAGCCTGTTATGTGTGAGGGATTCCCAGTGGCAGGAGCCAGTGGGCAGAAGATAGTGGCAGTCGGCCCGCGGCACGAGATGATCGGCCTGCGCAGTGTGGGCGTGGAGGTCGTTGCGCTGGAGGTCGCCTCCAGCCTGGAGCAGGTCCTACGGGAGCAGGCGGCGCGCCCGGAGGTGCGGCTGGTGCTACTGAGCGAGTCGGTCGCGGAAGGCGTGCAGAAGTTGGTCGAAGACCTCAGGAAGGCCACCGGCACGATGATCGTGCTGGTTCCTTCCCACCAG
This sequence comes from uncultured candidatus Brocadiaceae bacterium, assembly GCA_964473085.1. GTDB lineage: Bacteria > Planctomycetota > Brocadiia > SM23-32 > SM23-32 > CAYYNS01. The sequence goes on along the minus strand of CAYYNS010000053.1, from coordinate 7,224 downwards.
GGGTCCCGGGGAACGACCATGCAATGGATGAAACGCGCCATGGAGCAGTCGCTCGGCGTGGACGTAATCTCAGACAAGTAGGACTGCGCGGCGGGAGGCGTGCGTGGGCGACAGAGACGATCAGATGGCCGGCGGGCCTCAGCAGGGCGGCGGCAGGACGGCCTCAGTCGGGCGCGTGGTGCGCGTCTGCGGGCCCCTGGTCGTCGCATCTGGCCTGGCCGGGGCGAAGATGCACGAGATGGTCCGGGTAGGGGCGCACAGGCTCTTCGGGGAGGTCATCGAAATCCGCGGCGACGCATATTCGATCCAGGTCTACGAAGAGACTGAAGGGCTCGGGCCCGGCGACCCGGTGGAGGCCACCGGGGAGGCGCTGAGCGTTGAACTGGGCCCCGGACTGGTCGGCGGCATCTACGACGGAGTCCAGCGGCCGCTGGAGGTGCTGCGGGACAAAGGGGGTGCCTACATCATACGCGGCGCCGCCGTGGCGCCGCTTGACAGGCAGCGCAGGTGGCCCTTCCGCCCCGCCGTGCAAGTAGGGCAACAGGTGGCCCCCGGTGACGTGCTCGGCACGGTTCAGGAGACCAAAGTGGTCGAGCACCGGGTAATGGTGCCGCACGGCGTGCGGGGCAGGGTCGTGCACGTCCACGAAAAGGCAGCCACGATTACCGACGTTGTGTGCGTTCTGGAGGGCGAGCAGGGAGAGGTTGAGCTCACCATGTTGCAGCGCTGGCCGGTGCGGCAGCCGCGGGCAGTGGCCCGCAAGCTCCCGCCGGAGGCCATGCTCGTGACCGGGCAGCGCGTCATTGACATGTTCTTCCCACTGGGCAAAGGCGGCACAGCCTGCATCCCCGGGCCATTCGGGAGCGGCAAGACGGTCATCCAGCACCAACTGGCCAAGTGGGCTGACGCCGACGTCGTCGTCTACGTCGGATGCGGCGAGCGCGGCAACGAGATGACGGACGTGCTGCTGGAGTTTCCGGAGCTGGTTGACCCGCGCACCGGCCAGCCCCTCGTCAAGCGGACCGTGATGGTGGCCAACACCTCCAACATGCCCGTGGCCGCCCGCGAGGCCTCCGTCTTCACCGGCATCACAATGGCAGAGTACTTCAGGGACATGGGCTACAACGTAGCCCTGATGGCCGACTCGACCTCGCGCTGGGCAGAGGCGATGCGGGAGATATCGGGACGGCTGGAGGAGATGCCTGGGGAAGAAGGCTACCCGCCCTACCTGGCAAGTCGCATTGCGAGCTTCTACGAGCGTGCCGGCCGCGCGGTGTGCTGCGGGCAGGATGGCCGCGAGGCGACGCTGAGCTTCATCGGCGCAGTGTCGCCTCCGGGAGGCGACCTTTCCGACCCCGTCGTTCAGGCGTCGCTGCGGGTGGCGCAGGTGTTCTGGAGCCTGGAGGATGACCTGGCCGGTGCGCGCCACTTCCCCGCCATCTCCTGGCTGCGCAGCTACTCGCTCTACCAGGGCGCAATGGACAGGTGGGCCGACCGGCAGGCCCACCCCCAGTGGTCCGCCAACCGCAGCAGGGCCATGGCCATCCTGCAAAAGGAGTCGGAGTTGGAGGAGCTGGTGCGGCTGGTCGGGGTGGAATCCCTCTCTGCCGCCGACCGCCTGCTGATGGAGGTGGCCAGGATGCTGCGCGAGGACTTCCTCCAGCAAAGCGCCTTCGACGAGGTGGACACCTATTCGGCCCTCGACAAGCAGTTCCGCCTGCTGGACCTGATCCTGCTTTACGACCGGCTGGCGCGGGAGGCGCTGGCACGGGGCGCAGAGCTGGCGCAAGTGCTCGCCATCCCGGCAATCGAGGGGATCGCGCGTGCCAAACGCATTCCCGCCGGCCAGCTCCACAGGTTTGACGCCCTCCAGCAGCAGGTCACGGAGCAGCTCCAGCGCCTGGCACCGCTACAAACCGAACCCGAGGAGGGCGCCACAGAGCCTCCGACGAGCCAACAGGCGGGCATAAAACAGGAGGCCCCCCGTGCCTAAGGAATACCTCACGGTAGAGGAGATAGTCGGACCGCTGATGCTCGTCCAGGAGGTCGAGGGGGTGACCTACGGCGAGCTGGCGGAGGTCCAGCTCAGCGACGGCGCGGTGCGCCGTGGGCGCGTCCTGGACATCAGCGAGGACAAGGCGCTCGTGCAGGTCTTCGAGGGCACCGCTGGCATCAAGACCGAGCAGACCAGGGTAAGGTTCCTGGGCCGTGGCCAGGAGATCGGCGTCTCAGGCGAGATGCTCGGGCGCGTCTTCGACGGCTTCGGGCGCCCCATTGACGACGGGCCGGAGATCATCCCCCAGAAGCGGCTCAACATCAATGGGAACCCACTGAACCCCTGTGCGCGGGACTACCCAAACGAGTTCATCCAGACGGGCATCTCTGCCATAGACGGGCTCAATCCCCTGGTGCGCGGCCAGAAGCTGCCGATCTTCTCCGGCTCGGGGCTCCCCCATGCGCGGCTCGCCGCCCAGATAGCGCGCCAGGCCACCGTGCGCGGCTCAGGGGAGCGCTTCGCCGTCGTCTTCGCCGCCATGGGCATCACGTTCGAAGAGGCGCACTATTTCATGTCAGACTTCCGACGTACCGGCGCGCTGGAACGCACGGTGCTTTTCATCAACCTGGCTGATGACCCGCCGATCGAGCGCATCGCCGTCCCGCGCCTGGCCCTCACCGTCGCGGAATACCTCGCCTTCGAGCAGGACATGCACATCCTGGTCATCCTGACCGACATGACGAACTACTGCGAGGCGGTGCGGGAGGTCTCGGCGGCGCGCAAGGAGGTCCCGGGGCGCCGGGGCTACCCAGGCTACATGTACACCGACCTTGCCCAGGTCTACGAACGCGCCGGACGCCTGCGCGGCCGCAAGGGCTCGATCACCCAGTTCCCGATCCTTACCATGCCTGAGGATGACAAAACGCACCCTATCCCCGACCTCACAGGCTACATTACCGAGGGGCAGATCATCCTTAGCCGCGCCCTGCACGCGGAGGGGCTCTATCCGCCCGTTGACGTCCTTCCCTCCCTCTCGCGGCTAAAGGACAAGGGCATCGGCCAGGGCAAGACGCGCGAGGATCATGCCGACGTCATGAACCAGCTCTACGCGGCCTACGCCAGGGGCAAGAACGCGGAGGAACTGGCGATGGTGCTGGGCGAGTCGGCCTTGAGTCCGATGGACGTGCGCTACGTGCGGTTCGCCGGGGTCTTCGAGCGAAATTACGTTCACCAGGGTGAGGACGAGAACCGCAGCATCGAGGAGACGCTGGACCTGGGCTGGCGCATGCTGGGCCTGCTGCCAAGGGGCGAACTGAAGCGGGTGGCCGACCGGCTGATCGAGAGATACTACAAAGACCGCACGGGGACGGTGTTTGCCGGGGGATAGACCATGGCGCAGCGGCTCCGCGTCAACCCCACGCGCATGCAGCTCATCCACCTCAGGGACCGGCTCGCCATCGCCGTTCACGGCCACTCCCTGCTCAGGGACAAGCTCGAGGGGCTGATCTCCGAGTTCATGGAGGCGGTTGACCGCTACAAACAGGCGCGCCTTGCCCTCGACAGAGACTATCCGGAGGTGATCAAACTGTTCGTGCTGGCGGCCATCGCCGGCTCGCGCGACGTGGTCGAAGACGCCATCACGCAGAGTCGCTCTCAGCTAGACGTGAGGGTCGAAACGCGCAAGATACTGAGCGTGGACGTCCCCCACATGGAGGTCCAGGTCCATCCAGGCGTGGGCTACAGCCTGCTGGACACCCCGCTGGAGCTTGATGAGGCCACGCGCGCGCTGGCAGAATTCCTGCCCCGCATCCTGGAGCTTGCCGAGGTGGAGCACGCCATCTGGGTGCTGATGGAAGAGATCCAGCGCACGCGCCGCCGGGTCAACGCGCTGGAATACGTCATGATCCCCAGGCTCAGGGAGACGGTGAAGTACATCCAGGCCAAGCTCGACGAAAACGAGCGCGCCAACATAACGCGCCTGATGAAGATCAAGGACATGCGCCTGGCCGCCGAGCGACGCGCCATGCGCCAGCGTGCAGGCCCGAGGGGGACGTGACGCCACTGAAGGCGGAGTCAGGAATGCCAGCAGAGCGCCGCCGCTACGGGATCGCGGAGTGGTATGGCCGGTCGTTCACCCACATGAGCCCGCAAGAACGCAAGGACATTGCAGAGGCTCAGGCTGCGCGGCCACCGCAGTTGCTCTGCCCCTGGCGGAGCAGCGTAGAGCAGCACTATTCCTGCAACAAGAAGGGCGGCGTCTGTAGCCTGCGAGTCTATCACAAGGATCCGAAGACTGGTTCTGTTTCCGCCCCTGCCGGAGAAGACGCGGGCTTCTCTACAGTATGCCCCAACCGCTTCTACGAACGGGGCATGATCTTCCGTTGGATTGGAGAGACAGTCCTCGGATGTCCCGAGCCCATCGTGCTGCCAGAGATCGCATTCCTGGAGCGCACGGACTCCGGTGCCAGGCAGAGGGGAGATGTTGGCAGGATAGATCGCGTGCTCGTTGTTCCGTCCACAGAGCCACTGCGCTGGTGTGCTCTGGAGATGCAGGCGGTGTACTTTTCCGGCGCCGCGATGTCCAGCGAGTTCACACTCCTGCGCGAATTCGGCGGGCCGGGGATTCCCTTTCCTGTTGGACATCGCAGGCCCGACTTTCGCAGCAGCGGGCCAAAACGTCTGATGCCCCAACTGCAGATCAAGGTGCCCGCTCTCAGGCGATGGGGCAAAAGGATGGCGGTCGTTGTTGACCGCGCGTTCTTCGAGAATCTTGCCCGCATGAACGAGGTTCCCGACATCTCTAACTGTGATATCGCTTGGTTCGTCGTCCGCTACGCAGAGCGCGCTACGAGGCTGGAACTTGAACAAGAATCAGTCCGGCTAACGACGCTGGAGAATGCGGTTGAGGGCCTGACAGCGGGAAAACCCGTGAGCCTGGAAACCTTCGAGGCACGCATCCGGGAGAAGTTGGCGGCAACGGCTACTCGTCATACCAACTGAGGTCTCTGCCGATCAGAAGCTCGACCTTCTTCGCGTGGTGCGTATTCTTCATCAGGACCTCCCTGAGTTCCATGCCGTGCCTGAGCGCCAACTGCCGGATTTCGTCCGCCGCGTCGTACGTGATCAGGAAATCGCCCGATAGTCGTTTGGCCACTTCAAACAGCCGCTCGTGGGATATCTCCGAGTGCCTGTAGAGCCGCCGCCCAGCCACCGTGTACGGCGGATCAATAAAGTATATGACATCAGTTCGCGGCGCGTTCTCCTCCATGACTCCGATGCCGTCTGCGCAGATGATCCGGAACCCGTGCCTGTAGGAATGGATATTCAGGAGTCTTTTTCTCAATGTCGCCGGATACCATCGAGAGAGCAAGCCCCTGCCGTTCTCGCCCTGCTTGACCACGCCAGCGCCGGGGGCCAGGATCCCGCCTCGGTTGATCCTGTTGCGCAAAATGGTAGCGAAGGCCCGGTCCAGCCTGCTCCCATTCGCTCCCGCGAGCGCTCGTCGTACGTTGCCGGGCGCAAGCTCAAAGTCTACTATCCGCTTAGCAAGCGCAGGGGCTTGCCCCCCAAAAACCACCTGCCAGACGGATGCTACGTCTTCGTCGAGCTCCACAAGCGTCGCCCGCTGCACAAACCCCTCAAAGACGGCCGTGAGGGCAACGACAGCTCCACCTGCGAACGGCTCCACGAGCTCCACGACGTCTTGCGCCCTACTCCTGAGCCATCGCCTTATGCAGGGAACGAGCCACGTCTTGCCCCCGGGGTACCTGAAGGGGCTGCGCATCGGCACGGACGCCACATTGACGATCTTGCGATTATCGAGAACCGCCCTGTCCGACTCGGGCCACAGGTGAGTAGCTCTGTAACGAGCTACCGACTCCCGCACGATCAGCCAGTCCCGTGCGAACTTGGTGGCACGCAGCCTTCCTTGCCGTGCGAGCAGCCGGGTGTGCTGCACCGTGTATCCGAGCGATGCAGCCGCCTCATGCGTGCTAACAAACTGAGATAGCTCCTTGCCCCGCATATTCTCAAAGGAATATATCAGGGCACAGCCCGCCAGTCAAGCCGGAAAAACTACCCCGCCCAGCAAGTGGGAACCATGTCCAGGCAAAGTAACTCCTGCGGCTTGCTGCTCCGAGCGCCAGGTGTTATAATTTATGGCCTTGAGGGCGTCGAGAGGGGAAGGGGCTTTCTTGTCCGAAAGGACAGGCGCTGGTCCGGGCGTCAGAAGCCCGAACGGCATATCTACAGGCATGGCCGATAGCGAAGATCCCAAGTCCGACGAGAAGGATCAGGCCCCCAAAGGGTCTCTCGTGCCCCTGTATTCGCCGCTGGACGTGAGCCGGGGCATTCAGGCCTACAGGCGGGGCGACGTGATCCTTTACACCGTGCGCGGCGAGCCCCGCAAGGTCCAGGAGCTCATCGGGGAGCTGGACCGCCGGGGCGTAAGCGAGCTGGTCGCCCTCGTGTCCCACCGCGTAACTGGCCGGGACATGTTAGGCGAGCCGCAACAGGTCGCTGACGCGAAGGCAGACAGCGAGCTTGAGCCGGAGGCTGAGGACGGTGAGTGAGCAGGCCTGCCCCGCTGCTCGCAGGGCGGCCGGGGTTGAGCTCACGAGGGCCCGGACTCGGCTGAACTGTAGAGGGGGGACAGCCATGAGCAGCAAGCCCCTGACTGGCAAATCCGTGCTGATGATCATTGCGAGGCAGGCCTTCCGCGATGAGGAACTGGAAGTGCCCAGGGGGATACTGAAGAACGCCGGGGCCACGATCACGATCGCCTCGCGCAGCATTCAGGAAAGCGTCGGCATGCTCGGACAGGTGCGCCTCAAGCCCGACCTCACCCTGCAGAAGGTGGACCCCACGGCCTACGACGCAGTGGTCTTCATCGGTGGGAGCGGTGCAAGCGAGTACTTTGATTACCTGCCGGCGCACAACATCGCCGTCAAGGCCTACGAGGCCGGCAAGGTCGTTGCTGCCATCTGCATCGCCCCGGCCACACTGGCCAACGCTGGGGTGCTCAAAGGCAAGAAGGCCACTTGCTTTAGCACCGTCAAGGACGCATTGATGCGGGGCGGGGCGCGCCTCAGCACGGCAGCCGTCGAAAGGGACGGCCGCATCATCACGGCGAACGGCCCGCAGAACGCCCGAGCCTTCGCGGAAGCCATCCGAGACGCACTCGCCGGCAAGTAGTCACGCCGCCGGGCTACGGCGCACTCTGTAAGTGC
>CAYYNS010000052.1:5163-8661 GCA_964473085.1 uncultured candidatus Brocadiaceae bacterium | reverse complement strand
CCATCGCCTTGGTCACCATGTAGAAGATCTTGGCAGGGCCGCCCTGAAACTTGTTGGCACCCCTGGAGGCCTGGATGATGGCCGGTGCATGAGCCCTGCGCAAGCCCTCAAGCACACCGGCGGCCTGAGTGAAGAAGTTGATGTTGAAGGCACCGACGGCGGCTGGCTTGCCTTTCTGGCTCGCCTCTTCCGCCGCCTTCACGACAGCAACCAACGGCCAGAGCCTGTACTTGCTCATTTCTGCGTCCTTGCCAGCAAATCTCAGGAACCCAAAGGACATCCACCAGGAGACCTTCCGGCCGACCCACCGTCGCGAGCGTGCGCCATCTTACCACTGCTGAGCACTCTGTCAAACGAGCCCGCCCGTCAGGTCTCGCGTTCATATCGCCTGCAGACGGCGTGGTAAGCCTCCAGAGTGCCGATGTCGTACACGGACTGGTCAGTCACACAGGCATAAACCGGGCTGCGGTGTATCAGCCATTCGATGAAGTGCCCTGGGGCATCCGGATTGTTCCCTTCATGGAGGTATGCACCGACCAGCCCGACCGCCTCGGGCGAGTAAGCGTAGAAAGGAGGCACAGCGTAGCGGGTCTTGGGATGCTGGGGCTTTTCCTCAAACTCCGTGATTCGTCCAGTCTCATCGAGGACGGCGACGCCCATGCGGCGGAGGCGTTCCAGATCGTCCATGCAGGCTGCGAACACGGCGCTCGCCTTCCTGGCCCACGCCAGGCGGACGATCTCTGTAATGTCAAAACGCGCCAGGTTGTCGGTGCCCAGCACAAAGACGCCCTCTTCGCTGCGCACCGCCCCGTGGCCCAGGACGAACTGTACGTCGCCGATGGCTCCCAGACGAGTCTCGTTTGAGGCCGTCCCGTCGTTGAGGACACGCATGGGCCTGGCAAACTGTCGGTTGGCCGCCCATTCGGAGAACTGGCGGACGAATTTCGCGTTGGTCACCAGGAACATGCACTCTATGTCGTCGGACCGTTCGAGCTTTTCCACGATGTGATTCAGGATGGGCTTTCCGCCTACCGGCAACAGGGCTTTGGGGCGGTCCAGCGTGAGCGGATAGAGCCGCGTGGCATAGCCGCCAGCCAGCAAAATCGCGTCCACTCGCGGTCTTCCTCCCATCCCGTCAGCACACCTAGCGTCTCTACAGCCCGAAAAACAGCCATCCTGAAGCCGTGAGGCGCGTGGGTTACAGTCAGACCTTCAGCAGGGCCACGTCATAAGGTCCCAACGTGACGGCACCCCTGAAGTCACGATCGCCGAGCAGCTCTCGCACAGGCCCCTGCCCGGGAAGCTGAAGTGTCACCGACTCTGCCGAATGATTCAGGACGAACGTCAGCCGTGCTTGCTCCCCGGTTCCTGCAAGGGGAATAACCTCGACGGTCGGCGACGCCCACGGCGAAGGGTGCACCTGTGTGCCTTCCAAAAGCCGCTGCAGGAGCGCCTCGTAACAGTCGGCTCCGCAGACGGCGCCCACGAAAAAGGCAAGCCCCTGCCCTCGCGTCCTGACGCTGATGGCCGGGGCGCCGGCATAGAACTGATCCCGATAGACGCCGATTGCCCGCGCCCCGTCCAGCTCCAAGACGCTGCAGAACCGCCCCGTCGCAAAGGATCGGCCGCTTCCCTCCAGCTCGATCCGATTCGCGGCCCCTGGTCCCAGCACGTCATGCTCGAGAACCTTTACGCCGAGAAGCTCCGCCATCTCGCCAGGCGCCGGGCCGGCGACAGAGGTGTTGGCCGCGGTCTTGTAGCCCGCAGGTGCCGTGATCAGGGCTCTCCCTCCCCGCTCCACGTAGGCCTCTAGCTGCCTGGCGAACGCCTCAGTGCAGATGAAGGGCGTCGGGACGATGGCCACTGCGTAACCCGCCAGTTCCATTCCGGGCTGAGCGAAGTCTACCTGCACGCCCGCGCGCCGCAGAAGCATGTAAAGGCTACGCACCAGGCCGAAGTAGTCTAACTCCAGGCCCATCGGCGTGGCCGCCAGTGCCCATGCGGAGTCGTAATCAATCACAAGGACGACCTTCGCTTCGGGCAGGCGGCCCTCCCACAGGTGCGCCCGTTCCTTTAGCTCCGCTATAACCTGCCTGATCTCCTCGAAGCGCCGCTGGGGCGCGCCGCCTGTATCCAGCAGTCCGTACCAGTGCATCTCCTGGCCGAAGGGGCAGGTGCGCCATCGGAAATAGGCTATGAGCTCAGCCCCCCGTGCGGCTGCCTGGTAAGACCACAGCCTCAGTTGACCCGGCCGGGGCTGGGCCGTGTGGCCGCGAATCAACGTGGCGCCCGCCTGCTGCTCCAGCACCCAGAAAGGCTTGCATTTGAGCGAGCGTGCCAGGTCCAGCTCCAATGACGTCGCGTCCAGGCGGGAGACGTCTGCCGGGTAGTTGTCGAGCGCTACCACGTCCATAGCGGACGCCAGAGAGAACAGGTTGATGTGCGGAAGCGCCAGGCCACCCGGCGAGTTAGTTGTGATGAGCGCGCCCTTGCCTGCATACTCCTGGATCAGGCTGCGCTGCTCCTCTACAAACGCCCTGTACTGGGCTGAGACAAAACGTTTGTAGTCCAGCAGCAGCGAAGGATGAGGGCCGCCCGGGGTGCGTCGCGGAGACGGAATCTCGTGCCAGTCGCCGTAACCTTGACTCCAGAAGACTGTCCCCCACTGCATGTTAAGGCGTTCGATCGTGCCGTAGCGGCGCTTGAGCCAGGTACGGAACGCCTGCGCGCACTCGTCGCAGTAGCAGACGCCACCCTCGCCCAGCCCCAGCTCATTGTCCACCTGCCAGGCGTAGATGTGGGGGCTTGCGCCGAAACGCCTCGCCAGCTCAGTGACGATCCGCCGGGCATATTTCAGATAGGCTGGATTGCTGAGGCAGACGTGCCGCCGACTTCCGCTATACCAGAGGCGCCCGTCTGCATCCTGGGGACCCAAGCCAGGGTGACGGGCGAACAGCCAGGGCGGAGGCGCGGCAGTGGGCGTGCCCATGATCACTTTCAGCCCGTGATCGGCGAGCACCCCCACAGCGCTCTGGAGCCAGTCCAGCTCGAACCGCTCGCGCCTGGGCTCCAGGCGCGACCAGGCGAACTCCCCCACCCTGACCACGTCTATTTTCAACTGGGCCATCATCTCCGCATCAACAGCCCAGCGCTCTTCGGGCCAGTGCTCCGGGTAGTAAGCCACGCCGATCCTCATGTTCCGCTTTCTGCCTGGGCGCGCTTGTCGCCGCGCTGAAGTGAGCCCCGCTCCGAAGAGGTTCGCAGCACGGACTTGCGAAGCATTATTGGGGAACTGAACCCCAAAATCAAGTCACCGAGCGCGCGGGCAGGCAGGGAAAGTTGCCTCGTAGATTGACTCCATCAGTGGTTGCCACTACCATGGTAAATGGCGACGTGACGGGGCACGGCCTGCGGGGCAGAGCGCAGCGGCAGCGTTTGCGCATAGTCAATCGAAGCGGAGCGATGTTAGCACCGAAGATCTGGGCGATAGACCTCGGG
>CAYYNS010000052.1:3230-5063 GCA_964473085.1 uncultured candidatus Brocadiaceae bacterium | reverse complement strand
AGTCAATCGAAGCGGAGCGATGTTAGCACCGAAGATCTGGGCGATAGACCTCGGGCGCTCAGCGGTCAAGGGCGTACTGATAACCCGCGTCAGAGACGGCGTGGAGATCATGGAGGCCGACATCGTTCCGCTGGTCGGCCCCCCACCAGAAGACCTCAAGGAGCCGAGCCGTGACATGCGGCTCTGGGAAGCGCTCTCGGAGTTCCAGCGCCGCCATGACATCCGCAGGCATCGCATAGCGGTCGCCATCCCGGGGCAAAATGCGCTCGTGCGGGAAACCAAGGTCGCGCTGGTCGGCAAGCGCTCGCTGGAGGAGCTCGTCGCCTTCGAGGCTTCAAACGCCATCCCCTTCCTCCTCGACGAAGTCCTGTGGGACTACCACCTGTTCGACAGCTCGGAAGACCAGACCACCAGGGAAGGGATCATCTTTGCGGTCAAAAAGACAACGATCCACACATACCTGCACGCCTTTTCACAGATCGGTGCCGAGCGGGTGGTAGAGATCACCCTTGCGCCGCTGGCCGCCCTGAGCTTCCTCCAGTTCGAGATGGGTCAGCGCGGCTCTGCCCTGCTGCTGGACCTGGGAGCGGAGAATACCAGCGTCGTCGTCATGGACGGTTCACGCTTCTGGGTGCGGAGCCTGATGTCGGGCGGCCACCGCATTACCGGCCTGCTAGAGCGCAGGTTCGGCCTTTCCTTCCAGCAAGCGGAAGAGGCCAAACAGAATATCGGCCGCTCGGAGCTGGCAGGCGCGCTGGTGGGAGCCATCAAGCCGGCGCTCCACGACCTCGTGGCCGAACTGAAAACGAATCTGCAATACTGCGAGCGCATAAAGAAGACCTCTGAGATCGAGAAGATATACGCCGTCGGGGGCGGCTCCCGCCTCACTGGGTTGAAAGCCCAGATTCGCCAGAGCCTCGGGCCGGAGGTCTGTGACATTCGCTCCGTCGAGCACGTGTTCGTCGCGCCCGAAGCCAGCGTGCGCCTTGTCCGATCCAACCTTGACCGGCTCGCGGTGGCCATCGGGGCGGGCGTCAAGGCGCTGCAGGCAGTACCGATCAAGGTGTCCTTTGTGCCGGAGGCGATGGCTCGCGAGACGCGAGTGGCGACACTAAAGCGGTTTCTACTTGCGGCAGGACTGCTGGTATGGGCCATCATCCTCGCCTGGTTCTTCTTTGGCCAGCAATTCCGCTCCTACCTGAAGCGCGCCGCTGACCGAAGCGAGGAGGCCAACATTCACTACAGGCGCAACCTAGCGCGTCTGGAAGCAGCCAAGAACACAGCCGTCGTCGAGGGTGAGCTCGCCCATCTGCGGTCCATCGGCGCCGGGCGCGCTCAGGCAGCCGCCATCCTGACGGAAGTAGTCAATATCTTCGAGCAGTCCAGCCGCCGGCCCGGCTGCCGCTTCCAACTTCACTCCTTCGAGTGCGCCCTCACCGGAGCCAGTGCACGGCCCGAGGCATCGCAAGAGCTGAACATTTCGATCGGCGGCCAAGTCGTCCTGCCGCCCGAAGGCGAGCCCAGGATGGCCTATCAGCTCCTGGAGAGCCGGCTTGTGGGCAGCCTCCGCTCTTCAAACCTAATGGCGCGTTCGACCGGAACGGCCCAGTTCAAGAATGCATCCAGGCTCGTAACTGGAAACGCTACAGAGTGGAAACTCCTTGTCCAGCCGGGCGACCAGATCATGGCCCATAAGGACGGAATCTGGTACACGATTGACAATGTCCCATCAGACACTGAGCTTGTGCTGACCCAGCCATTTGCTGGCGGTGACCTGATGAGCGAGTTCAGCGTTGCGCGCGTCAACGTGGAGGACTTCGACACGCAACCCAG
>CAYYNS010000052.1:0-3130 GCA_964473085.1 uncultured candidatus Brocadiaceae bacterium | reverse complement strand
TACCTTCGCCACAACGAATGTCTGAACAAGAAGATCCTGGAAAGCTGGCGCATGAAGCCTTACGAGCTGGCCATCAACTTCCAAGTGATGAAAGAGCAATTGGAAAACAAAGCCGGCAACCCCAACTTCCTTGAACTGGGCACACTCGACGACTGGGAGAAGCAGGAGCATGGCAAGCCCCGGCAGGAAGACTTCGCCGCGATCGAGAAGCGCACTTGCATCGCCGCGGTTCTAGTTGACCTTCTGACGACCGAGCCCAAGACGATCATCCAGTTGATGAAGATCCCGGACCCTGTTTCCCCTGCTGATGCCCTGCCAGCGGTAGACTGGATGGTGGTCCGCCATGAGGTTTACCCTGTGGACGTCGAGTTCACCACGCAGTTCGGCAGCCTGGGCAAGCTCCTGAACCGGATCTTGACTACCCCCCCGTCTTCCGCCAACACGCCGTGCATGAGTATAAGCAGGATCCGGGTTGAAACGGCGGGCGACAGGGACGCCGACACCGTCAAGGTCCATCTGACGGTGAACGTTTACGACTTCCACAAGGTGGAGACAGCCGGCTGATATGAGGAAACACCTGCCCAAGTTCGTGCTTGCGCTGCTGTTGGCGGCCCTTGTGGCCACCCTGTGGCTGGGCGCGGACACGCTTGGAAGGATCAAACGCCGGGGCAACCTTATCGAGACGCGCGCCAAAGAGCTCGACTATTACCTCAACAGCACGGAGATAGGGGTGGAGAAGGTCACAAAACAGTTTCGTAGCGGCGAGATACGCGCGGCCATCCAGCAAAGGTGGGCTAGCGGCATTGAGCTACGGGACTATCCCGCCAGCATCCTCGCAGCCCCTCGCAAGCCGTAGCAGAGCCAGGCAAGCCCCCACCTCCTACCCCATTACTGCGGCCCGCACCTCTTCAGGGTCGAGCGTGTCGCACTTCGCAGTGCGTCCCATCCTCTCCAGCGCCCGGAAGACCTCGGGGAGGCACGCCAGGATGTCCTCCGGTATCAGCGACACCTCCCCGAGGCGGGCCGCTGCAAGGTCTCCGGCAAGGCCGTGCACGAAAGCCGCCAGCCGCGCAGCGGCGAAGGGCTCCAGGCCCTGACACAGCAGCCCCGCAGTCAGGCCCGTCAATACGTCCCCCGACCCGCCGGTGGCCATGCCAGGATTGCCTGTTTCGTTGACGCACACGCGCTCTCCGTCCGTGACGACCGTGCCGTAGCCTTTCAGGACGACGATGACGCGGTGCTTGCGGGCGAACCCCGTGGCTGTGCCCGTACGGTCGGCCTGTATCTGTGCCGCGTTGGCGGCCCCGGTCAGCCGCGCCATTTCGCCCGGATGTGGGGTCAGGATCGTCGGCGCGCGCCGATGGCGGAGCGAATCCAGGTCAGCCGCCAGCGCGTTCAGCCCATCGGCATCCACCACCACAGGCCCCTGGAGCCTGCGCACGAGCCTGCACGCCATCCTCTGCGTCTCTTCAGCACGGCCCAGGCCCGGCCCTATGGCGAACACGTCGAACCGACCCGCCTGCTCCAGCACCCGGCAGGCCGCATCCAGGCCCAGCACGCCGTCCACCGTCTCCGGCAGGGGCATTGACATGACGCTGGTAAGCGCGATCTCAACGACCAGGTTGAGGCTGCGTGGAAGCGCCAGGGTCACCAGGCCAACCCCCGCCCGCTGGGCAGCCCTGGCGGCCATGCACCCTGCCCCCATCATTCCCGGCGAGCCCGCCACGACCAGCACGTGTCCGAAATCCCCCTTGTGAGCGTCGCGCCTTCGCTCAGGCAACCTCGCTAACCCCTGACGTTCAGGCATTCTTGCGTTTCCTTGTCGGGACACTGCCCACAGCCATCGCATTGATCAGGGCTGCCATGTAACCTGCGCCGAAACCGTTGTCTATGTTGACGACGGCTACTCCCGCCGCACAACTGTTGAGCATGGTCAGCAGGGGCGCCAGCCCCTGGAAGCTCGCGCCATAGCCCACACTGGTGGGCACCGCTATGACGGGCCGGGACACCAGCCCGCCAACCACGCCTGCCAGCGCGCCCTCCATGCCGGCCACCACCACCAGGACGTTGGCCTCTTGCATGCGCCGGGCGTGCTTGAGCAGCCGGTGTATGCCGGCAACCCCCACGTCGCTCACCAATTCGACCCGGGCCCCGAAGACCTCGGCGGTCACCACCGCTTCAGCCGCCACCGGGATGTCGCTGGTGCCAGCGGTGATTACGAGCACCAGGCCCTGGGGCTTGCCACGCGCCTTCTGCACCACGATACACCGGGCATCTGCCCTGTAGCTAGCCTGGGGGCAGACGCTCTTGACCGCCGCATAGTGAGCGGCTTCGGCCCGCGTTGCAAGGAGCGGGCCGCCGCGCTCAAGGATACAGCGCCCAATCTCGGCCACCTGTTCAGGAGTCTTGCCCTCGCACAGGATGACCTCGGCCCGGCCGCATCGAAGGGCTCGATGATGATCAACCTTGGCAAACCCTATGTCCTCGAATGGCAGGTAGCGCAAGGCGCTCAGGGCTTGCTCGACCGTAGCGCGGCCCTCTTTCACATCCTCAAGCAGCCGTCGGATGCGCTCTTGTTCCATACCGTAGCGATGACCTCCGGCTCGGCCCGTCCTGTTCACGGCACGGCCTCTACTGACAGGGGCACCGTCCTGCCCGCTGCATGAAGGTGGTAGGCCAGTCCCGCCACCATCGCCGCATTGTCCCGGCAAAGCTCGGGGGGCGTCAGAACGGCCTTCAGCCCCATTGACAGCACCGCCTCCGCAAGCCGCTGCCTGAGCAAGGTGTTGGCTCCCACTCCTCCGCCCAGTATGACGCCGGCGGCGCCGACCCTCTCCGCTGCCATGCATGCCTTGTGGACCAGCACGTCCACAACAGCCTCCTGGAAGCTCGCTGCCATGTCTGCCACAAAGCCCGGATCATACGCGGCGCGCTCGATGTCGCTCTTCGATGCATTCTGGCCGAGACAATGGTAGAGCACGGCGGTCTTCAGCCCGCTGAAGCTGAAATCCAGACCCTCGGGAGCCAGCCAGGCTCGCGGCAGGTCAAAGGCCCCGGGGTCTCCCCCGCGGGCGGCGCGTTCAATAGCCGGTCCGCCGGGGAAGCCCAGCTTGAGGATATTGGCCACCTT
>CAYYNS010000051.1:0-8725 GCA_964473085.1 uncultured candidatus Brocadiaceae bacterium | reverse complement strand
GTCGGTCAACCAGCGCGAGATACTGTCGGTTGTAAAGAAGCTCGCGCTTGACGGCAACTCGCGCGTGGTGGTGATCGGATCGGGCTACAACGGCCTGCTGTTTTCGCTTTTCTGCAAGCGCTTCGGCGCCGGGCGCCTCCTGATGGTCGGCAGCGGGCCGAGGGCAGAGCTCGCGACCAGGGCGTTCCTGGCCGACGCGTTCGCAGACTATCGCAGCGAACCGGCACCCGCCGCCATACGCGGGCTTCTGGGCGGGGCGCCCACGCACGTGATTGACGCCGTGGGCTCTGTCCGGTCAGTCACGTTCGCCCGCAACCTGCTGGGGCCTGAGAGCGCCTTCGGGCGCTACGGCGTTCGCGAATACGCGGCGACGGCGGCGCTGGTCGAAGAGATCGGCAGGACACACCCGGCGCTTGCCATGGGCACGGACGAACTGGCCGTCACGCAGGAGTGGCACCGGCTGTGGCTCGGGGGCCTGTTCAACCGCGATGGCATGTGCGACGGCACCGCTGCGCTCGTGGAGATCGCGCAGGCGTTCGAGCGCCTGGCACGCCGCGAGGCGGTCAAGCTGGTTGTGGTCATGTGAGCCGGTTCGGCCCGCGCCCGGCGCTTTGTGGACAAGGGAATGCAATGAGGATACTGGTCGCCAGCGCCAACCCGGACAAGCGGGCCGAAATGCAGAAGTTGCTGGAAGGCCTGCCCGTGGAGCTGGCGTCCCTGGCGGACTACCCTGATGCGCCTGAGGTGGAAGAGACAGGCGAGACCTTCCAGGAGAACGCTGCCAGGAAGGCGAGCGAGATGGCGCGCCACACGGGCCTGCACGCGGTGGCCGACGATTCGGGCTTGTGCGTGGACGCCCTCGGCGGCGCCCCCGGTGTTGAGAGCGCCCGCTATGCCGGCCCGGACGGCACCTACCGGGACGTGTGCAAGAAACTGCTCAAGGCCATGCGGTTCGTGCCCGACGGCAAGCGGACGGCGCACTTCGAATGCCACATGGCGTTCGCCGACCCCGGCGGCAAGATCGTCCTGAGAGCGAAGGGAGTCTGCCAGGGAACGATTACCCGGCAGATGCGCGGCAGCAGGGGTTTCGGCTACGACCCCGTTTTCCTCTACCCGCCGGCCGGGAAGACCTTCGCGCAGATGCTCCCCGAGGAGAAGAACAAATTCAGCCACCGCGCGCGGGCGATGCAGCAGTTCCGCCGCAGGCTCTGCGAGTTCCTCCAGCGCACTGCCACGGATCGGCAGTAGGCGCGCTGCGCGCACCCCGCCGCGGCGCCGAGGCGGACCATTATGAAGAAAGCGATGCTGCTGACGACGGAAGCGAACCGGGACCTGTGTTTCGGCGAAGAGCACATCGGGGCCCTGCGCAAGCTGGTGGAACTGACGGACTGCTGCCATCTGATCGGCAACCTTGAGGCGCTCAGGCCCCGGCTGCAGCAGACCGAGATCATCTGTTCGAGCTGGGGCCTGATGCGGCTGGACGAGGAGTTCCTGGCGGCCGCGCCCCGTCTGAAGGCCGTGTTCTACGCGGCGGGGTCCGTGCGGGGGTTCGTCACGGAGGCGTTCTGGGACAGGGGCATTCTGTTGACCAACGGCGCGGCCGCCCTCGCGGTGTCGGTGGCGGAGTTCACGGTGGCCCTCATCACGCTCGCCTCAAAGGGGGCCTTCGACTGCAACAGGGCTACCAGGCAGAGCAGGACGTTCGCGCGGGTGCAGCCCATCAAGGGCATGTACCAGACCAGGATCGGCATCATCGGCGTGGGGCAGGTCGGGCGGCGCGTCATCGGGCTGCTGCGCAGCTACGAGGTCGAGCTGTTCTGCTACGACCCGTTCCTTGGGCCGGAGCAAGCCCGCCAGCTCGGCGCCAGGCCGATCCCGCTCGAAGAGATGTTCAGGACCTGCGACGTCGTCACGCTGCATGCTCCGAACACGGCCTCGACGGAGCACATGATCACGGGCGAGCATTTTCGCAGCATGAAGGACGGCGCCGTGTTCATCAACACCGCGCGCGGGCGCATCGTGAGGGAAGACGAGCTGATCGAGGAGCTTCGTCGGGGGCGCATCTTTGCCTGCCTGGACGTCACCGACCCGGAGCCGCCGCCGCCCGACAGCCCTCTCTACACGCTGCCGAACGTGTTTTTGACGCCGCACCTGTCGGGCTCGGCCGGCCAGGAGTGTCGCCGCATGGGCGCCTACGTCGTCGAAGAGGTGAGGCGCTACTGTGCGGGCCTGCCGCCCGCCTTCCCCGTAACCCGCGCGATGATGCAGTGGATGGCCTGAGGAAAAGCCGATGGAGATACTGCTCAACACGATCGCGCTGGAGCCGAACCGGTGGACGGAGAAGAAGATACCGCACTTCAGGCTCGCCGACCTGATCGGCCCGATTGCGGCGGCGGGGTTCCGTGCCCTGGAGGTCTGGCAGAACCACGTCGCCCTGCTGAGCCGGGCCGAGCTCCAGGCGCTTCGTCGGCGCGCGCAGGAGGCCGGCATAGGCGTTGCAGTCGTCGGCATGTATCCGGTCTTCCACCTGGAAGGCGGGGAGCGCCAGGAGGAGCTTGCGCGGTGGGAGAGGATGTTCGGCATCGCGGACACGTTCGGCGCAGGTGCCCTGAAGGTGATGCCGGGGCGAGTGCCGAGCGCGCAGATGACGGGCAAGATATGGGACCGGTCGGTAGAGTTCGTGCGGGAGGTCTGCCGACTGGCCGAAAGGCGCGCCCTGATCATCCCGCTGGAAACTCACGCCGGCACCCTGGCGGACGACCCCGAGGCGCTGCTCCGCTTCATGGAGGCCGTCGGCTCGGGAGCGCTCAAGGTGTGCTGGCAGCCGTTCGACTTCTCAAGCTCCCTGAAGGCAATCGAGCTTTACGACAGGCTCGCGCCGCACGTGGTGCACCTGCACCTTCAGGGCCGCCGGGGCAACGAGATGGCGCTGCTCGAAGAGTCGGACATTGACTACAGGCGGGTGCTCTCGCACATCTTCGCCAGCGGCTTCGACGGCTACCTCTCGATCGAGTTCGTGCGGGACTGTGTGGTGGACTTTCCCGAGAGGTTCGATCTGGACACGGTGCTGGCAAACGCGCACAGGGACATGCGCTTCCTGGAGGCCATATCCGGGTTCCGCGCTTGAGGCTCCCCCTCACGGCAGCAAGACGGCCTTGACGGCCTCCTTACTTGCCGTCACTTCGAGCGCGCGGGTAGCCTCCTGGAGCGGGAAGGTGTGCGTGACGAGTCTGTCGAACGGATAGCGCCCGGACGCCACGAGGCAGGCCGCGCGCCACAGGTGCGAGATGTCGCTCACCCAGACGCCCTGGAGCCGGACGTTCTTGCGTGCGATCGCCCGGAACAGGTCCAGCGAGACCTCTTTCTGGGGCGTGGCGATGCCCGGGATGGAATACGTGCCGCCGGGCGCGACAAGCTCAATCCACTCGCTGACCACCGGGGCATGGCCCGTGCAGTCCATGATGACGCCAGCGCCGACGCCGCGCGTCTTATCCAGCAGGCACTGGCGGATTTCGGAGGCGCCCATGACGCTCACGTTCAGGGCGTTAGCCGCGCCGAGCTCCAGGGCGGTCTGGAGCCGGCGCGCGTCTGCCGAAGTGCCTGCCACCCAGACCTCGCCTGCACCCGCCTCCAGCAACAGGGCGAGCGCAAACAGGCCGAGCGGGCCCGGCCCGATCACCACCGCGAAGTCGCCAGGCCCCAGGCCGCACGTCTCGACCGCGTGGGCCGCCGTGGCGCCGCTGCAGGTGGCAGCCACCAGCACCTCCGGCCGCACGTCAGGCTCCAGCCTGATCATCGGCTGCCCGGCCCTCAGGTGAAGATACTCCGAGTAGCACCCGAGCAGGTGCGGCGGGTCCTGGCAGGAGAACGATATGCCGTAGGTCTTGCGCTGCGGACAGAGCACGGGCTGCTTCTTGATGAGGCACCAGTAACACTGGCCGCACATCACGCCGCGTTCCCAGAGCACGGGGTCGCCTTCCTTGAGGTCGCGGCCGAACAGGTCGGCCTTGCGCCCGCGCAACTCTGCGACCTCGCCGACCCCTTCATGGCCCAGGATCAGGGGAAGGGGCGTGCGGGGGTCCTGCCCGCGCCACATGTGCACATCGCTCCCGCAGACACCCGCCGCCCTGAGGCGCACGCGCACCTCGCCCGCCCCGAGCGGCACAAGCGGAAAACGCCGAACCTCGAGCGGCGCACCGAACTCCTCCAGAACGGCGGCCTTCGCGTCCATCAAAGCCTTCCCCGGTAAGGGTGCAAAACGGCCCTCCCCATCCAACAACGCCCCCGCAGGCAGGCTTACTGCACGTCGCCGACGGTCCTTATCAGGAGGCGCCGTGCGACGGCCTCCGCAGGAACGTCCTGCGGCGTGCGCAGCCGGACAGTGACCGGCACAGAGGCCAGCGCATCGAAGTAGTTATCCTCGAACTCGGCCTCCATGCCCTCCAGCCTCAGCCACGCGCCCTTGGCGAAGGCGTTGCTCTCCAGGGTGACCTCAAAACACCTCTCGCCTGCCTGCCGGACGTCCACCTGCCACTCGACCGCCGGCAGCGCCACCTGCCTGTACGGGGCGAAGAACAGGCTGTTGGCGCTGACCAGCTCGTTGCCTCGCAGCAGCCTGCACCAGAAGAACTCGCGCGCGGGGTCTTTGAGCTGCAGGTCCTTCTGCTTGCGGACCACGAACTGCTCGACGCCGTTTGCCGGCACGTCCACCTTGATGTCGGCAGACCACACCCTGTCGCCATCCACGTCCGACAGGCCGCACACAAGCATGCCCTGGAAGCGTTCGGGCAGGTCGCTGACGATCGTCGTGCACATGCCCGCCTCGCCGCGGCCCGGGGCTACCAGGACGGGCGCGAAGAAGCGCCTGGCGTAGTACCACAGGGCCTTTGGTCGCAGACGGCTGTCCACGCAGCTCCAGCTCGTGACCGGCCAGCAGTCGTTCAGTTGCCAGAACAGTGCGCCTGCGGTGCGGAACTTGCGGGCGCGCCAGTGCTCAACGCCCAGCTTCAGCACCTCGCCCTGCACGAGCTGCATGAGGTAGACAGTGTCCTCGAAGCGCGCCGGGATGCGGAAGAACTCGGCCAGGTAGCGATAAAGGCGCTCCGTGCCGAGCCCGCACTTGTTGTGATGGACCATCCCGCGGCTCTGCATGTGGCGCTGGGCGGCGGGTATGTACTCTCGAATAGTATCCAGAGCAGGCGGGGCCTGCATGCCGAATTCGCTGACGAACCTGCCGTTCTGAGTGCGATAGTGATCGGCGGGCAGCCAGTTGAACCAGACGTCCCAGAAATGCTGGTCGCCGGCCTGCGGGCTGTTCGGGCGTTCCCCGCCATAGGGGCTGCCGGGCCAGTATGGGCGGTCGGGGTCCAGCTCGGCGCAGACGGACGGCAGAAGCTCGTGGTAAATCCTCTCGCCCCACACAGGCGGCTTGTTCCACCAGTCGTGCCAGCCCCAGTGGTTCTCGTTGTTGCCGCACCAGAGCACCAGCGACGGGTGGTTGCGCAGCCGCCGCACGTTGTCCTGGGCCTCCCGGCGAACGCTTTCGATGAACCAGCCCAGGTTGTCGGGGTAGCAGGCGCAGGCGAAGGCGAATTCCTGCCAGACCATGATCCCAAGCCTGTCGCAGGCATCGTAGAACTGGTCTGCCTCGTAGACGCCGCCGCCCCACACGCGCAGCATATTCATGTTTGCATCGGCCGCGCGGCGCACGAGGGCCTCGTAGGCAGGGCCGCTCAGGCGCGGCAGGAAGCTGTCGGCCGGCGCCCAGTTGGCGCCGCGGCAGAACACGGGGCGCCCGTTCACATGCAGCACGAACGACTCGCCGTCCCTGTCCTTCTGGCGCCTGAGCTCGACGCGGCGCAGGCCGACGCGCAGGGTGCGACCCTCAAGCGCAGCGCCCCCTGCCGTGCCCGCAAGGCGCAGCTCGTAGAGGTTCTGCTCGCCGTGGCCGAGCGGCCACCACAGGCGCGGGCGCGGCACTGACATGTCCGCACGCAGCACGTTCTTCCCCGCGCGCAGCCGCCCGCCCAGCTCCGCGCGAGCCACAGTGCGCCCGTCCCGGAGCTCAGCCTCGAGCGCCGCCTCAAGCTGCCGCAGGGCCTCCAGCTCCACGCGCAGCCGCAGCACCGGCCTCTTCGGGTCAGACCAGTCCACGGGCGCGTGGAGGTCGGCAATCCTCGCGCCGCTCCAGGCGTCAAGGTAGATGGGCCGCCAGATGCCGCAGGTACTAAGCCGCGGTCCCCAGTCCCAGCCGGTAGCGTATTGTGCCTTGCGCACGTAGACGCGGCCCGGCTCCCCAACCGCCGGCAGCGCGCCGTGCTTTTCCATGAGGCTGCGCCCGACCCCGGAGGAGGACAAAAAGTGCACCAGCAGCTCGTTCTTGCCCTCCCGAATGAGCCGGGTCACGTCCCAGCGCCAGCGGCAGAACATGTTGTCCGCCTTGCCTGCCTGCCGGCCGTTGACGAGGACGGTGGCAAAGGTGTCAAGCCCCTCGCAGACGAGGTCCACGCGCTCGGCCTTTTTCAGTTCGGCCGCGCACTGGAAGGTACGCCGGTAGAGCCAGTCTTCGGCCTCAACCCACTGGACGTCAAGCTCGTTGAGTCCGTAGAAGGGATCGGGAATCTGGCCGGCGGCCATAAGGTCCAGGTGCACGCAGCCCGGCACTCGGGCCTCCAGCCAGCCCTTGCGCCTGCGGGCAGCCGCAAGCGGCTCAAGCCCCGTGGCCCGACGCACAGACCAGCTTCCACCCAGCTCCAGGATCACGTCGCGTCCTTGCCTTTCTGGTTCGTCGAGGCTGTGCGGGCCGCGGCTTGCCCCGGCATCGAGACCGAGTGTGCCACGGCTGGCTCGCCCAGCCGTGCCTGCCTCATAGTTTCCCCCACGGCCAGGCAAGCTGGCCGTGGCACAGTTCCCAATAGTACGGCGCGCCGAGCCAGGGCGTCAGCGGGCCGCGCCCTATCGCACGAAGACCTGTCCTGCATCCACCACCAGCGTCTGGCCCGTGATCTTGGAAGCCGCCGGGCTGATCAGGAAAGCGACCGCCTCCGCGATGTCGTCCCAGTCAATCTCCACCTTGAGCGCCGTGAGGTTGATGTAGTATGGGATGAGCTCTTCGGGCTTGATCCCGCGTTTCTGCGCCATCGCCCTGATGTAATCGGGGTTCCAGATTTTTGATTCCCTGAACACGTTGCCGGGGCAGACAGAGTTGACGCGGATGCCGTACTCGGCGAGCTCCAGCGCCCAACCCCTGGCCAGGTGGATCTCACCGGCCTTTGTGGCATTGTAAGCGCCGTTATTCTTTGAGGCATCGAGGCCCGTCTTGGACGACAGGTTGATGATGTTGCCGCCGGTGCCCTGCCGCTTCATGAGACGTGCGGCCTCACGGGCCATCAGGAAGTAACCGGTCAGGTTGACGCTGAGGGCCTTCTGCCACTCCCTGAGCGGGAAATCAATGAGCGCATAGGGAGGCGCGATGCCGGCGGCGTTGACCAGCACGTCGGCGCCCCCAAGGTGTGCCGTCACGTAATGAAAGAGAGCGCGCACGGACTCTTCCGATGTAACGTCTGTCCTGACAGGCCAGCCGCTGCCGAGAGCGCCCTGCTGGGAGATGCGGCGGGCTGTTTCCCTGGCCGACTCCTCGTCAATGTCGGCCAGCACCACGTGCATTCCTTTTCGGGCGAGGCCGATCGAGATGCCTCTGCCCAGCCCGCTGCCGGCGCCACTGACGACCGCCACGCGTCCCGCCAGGGGGTTCGCCTGGCTCTCACCGGCCGCCAGCCGGTAACGGTAGGCCTCGACCTCGGAGTCGTGGATGTATTGCAAGGCTCTGTCGGACAGCGGCCGCGCGCCCCCGAAGCAATCGGCCACGACCATCATGTCAAGGACGGCCTCCATGGTGCTGAGCGCCGACTCCAGGAGGCGCGGGCTTGTGCCCACCGCGAACAGCCCCACCCCGTCCACCAGCACGCACACGGGACTGCCGGGCCCGGCCTCGTGTGCCTGCACCAGGTCGCAAACCAGCTCGCGGACGCTTTCCCCTTCTGCCGGCGCCGGCACCCAGAGCGGCGCACCGTTACAGTAGACGACCTGGTCCGGCACAAGCGGCCCCTGCCTGGCCAGCGCCTCGGCCTCCGGGTATGCCAGGAACGTCTGGACAGGGGCAGCGACGCTGAACCGAACGAGCACGGGCGCACCGAGAACGGCCGCATAGACCTTCCGCAGCGCGGCGCAGGCCTCCGCTACCGTCTCCAGCTCCTGCTCCCGCGTGAAACTGGGGACGCGCCGTGGCCGGACCTCTCGCATGCGCTCGTGCCGCGCCCGGCGCACGTCAGCAAATATGCGGCGGGTCAGCGCCAGCGCCTCATCCACCCCGTCAGCGCTCACCAGCAGCCCATGATTCTCCAGGAAAACCACCTTCGGCAGACGGCCCTGCTGGGAGCGGTAATGCTCGATAGCCTCCCGCATTCGGGCGGCAAGCGGATAGCCGAAGTCCACGTATTCGATGCACAGGTAAGGCGGCTCCAGGTCGCCGAACAGCTCGTCGAGCGCTCGCCGCCCGCCCTGCGCGCTCAGCAGGCCGTTGACCAGCGAGGGGTGCGTGTGCACCACACAGCGCCCCAGTTGCGCGTGCAGGATGCTCTCCACGGAGGGGCGCCCCGGCAGCTCGTCCTGGCAGCCAGCCAGCATCCGGTGCCCGGCCTCCTTCTCGCGCTCCATCGGCGGCAGC